>NZ_JBVJHZ010000041.1:0-52250 GCF_055586545.1 Glycomyces sp. NPDC050141
GAGTGGCGACGAAGACCCGCGGATCGAAGGCAGGCTCTTCTGTTAGGGACCTGTCAGAGGACACCCCGAGCTCCCCCCCGCCCCCCCCCCCCCCCCCCGGGGCCGGGGTGCGATCGCGGGCGACCTCGTGATGATCGCCGCGATCGCGACGCTCCCGGCGTTCCGCCGCCAAGGGCTCGGCACCGAGATCCTGCACGCGCTCGAAGCGTGGGGGTACGCCAACGGAGCGCGGCGCGCCGCGCTCCAGGTCGAGACGGACAACGGGGCCGCGATCGCGATGTACACGCGGCTCGGCTACGCCGAGCGGTACCGGTACTGCTACCGCGGCCCGTCGAAAGGCTAGGCGGCCTTCGGGTTCGCCTTGTGCTCGAAGGCGATCCGGGTGGCCTTGAGCTCGCGGCCGTACACGTCGACGCCGAGGGCCATCACGATGAGGAACCCTACCCAGCCCGAGAGGGCCAGCAGCGCGAAGTAGATGAGGGTCTGCGAGAAGACCCCGTCCAGGGACGGGTAGTCGACCCGCGCGATGAGCGGGTTCACCAGGACCGTGAACAGCGTGACGACCACGAAGATCGACAAGAGCTCGCCGGTGATCTCCTGGCGGCGGCGGCGCACGCCCCACCAGATCCCGGCGGCGATCGCGACGGCGGCCATCGCGCCGAACGTGTAGACGCCGACGAGGTCGCCGATCGCGGTGCCCTCGCCCCACTGCTTGGAGGCGAGACGGCCCGCCAGGTTGGCGGCGATCAGGCCCAGCGCGAAGCCGTAGATCGAGGGCCAGTGCGGGATCAGGAGGCGGCTGAGGAGGGTCACGGTCGGGACTCCTTCGTAGCGGTAGGGGTGGGCTGGGCCGCGACCCGGGGGCCGTCGGCGGGGCGGGCCTCGTGGTGCGGTCTGGGACGAAAATACTGCCACAGCGCGAGGGCGATACCGGCGGTCCCCGCCAGGAGCAGCATGTAGCCGTTGAAGCCGCTGGTGATCACCAGCGAGCCCGCGCCGGTGGGCATCGTCGCGAAGACGATCACCGCGAACCAGGCGGCCGAGGTGAGCACGACGGACCAGCGCCCGCCGGTCCAGTACACGGCCAGCGCCGCGAGGCGCCAGTTCGCGACGAACGCGATCGCCCCGGCGATCGGGACCGCGATCCCGCCGATGTAGTACGGCACGAGGAAGGATTCGAGGACGGCCGCGAGCAGGGCCGCGGCGGTGACGACCACCGCGCCGCCAATGCGGATCGCCGTTTCCAGGCCTCGCTCATGCACGCAGGCGATCCTACGGCAGGACCGGCTCCTGTCCGCGACTCGCCCGGGTCGGCGGGAAATCCTTGCGGATCAACCATTCCGGGACAATCGGTTCATGACCACGATACGAGAGACAACTGACACGAAACGACGACGCTTCCGACAGCTGTTTCCCGAACGGTCCGACTACCTCCACCTCGGCCGCCACTGGCACACCGACCTCCTCGCGGGCGTCACCGTCGCGGTCGTCGCCCTGCCGCTGGCGCTCGGCTTCGGGATCGCCTCCGGGCTCGGCGCATTCGCCGGGCTCATCACCTCGATCATCGCCGGAGTGCTCGCCGCACTCCTCGGCGGCTCGAACCTGCAGGTCACGGGCCCGACCGGCACGATGGCGGTGGTGCTCGTGCCGCTCGCTGCCACGCACAGCCACGCGGGCGTCATGCTCGTGGGCATCATGGCCGGGCTCATGCTCGTCGTCCTCGCACTCACCGGCGCGGGCCGGTACGCGCGCTACGTGCCCGTGCCCGTCGTCGAGGGCTTCACGGCCGGGGTCGCGTTCGTGATCGCCGTCCAGCAGCTGCCGCCCGCGCTCGGGCTGCCCGCGCAGAACGCGCACCTCCTCAGCGGCGCATGGGCATCGCTGAGCGACTTCGCGGCCGATCCGAACTGGGCGCCGCCCGCCGTCGCGTTCGGCGTGGCCGCCGCGATCCTCCTCGGCTCGCGCCTGCACTCCCAGATCCCGACGCCGCTGCTCGCCGTCGTCGCCGCCACGGTCGCGGCCTGGTGGGCCGCCGCCGACGTGTCGGTCATCGGGGCGCTGCCGCGCACGATCCCGGCCCCGGAGGCGGGCTTCCTGGACTTCGCGGAGATGCCCGAGCTGGTGGCGGCGGCCGTCGCGATCTGCGCCCTGTGCGCGCTCGAATCGCTCCTGTCGGCCACTGTCGCGGACAACATCACGGTCGACCAGCACCACAACCCGGACCGGGAGCTGTTCGGGCAGGGCGTGGCGAACCTCGTGACCCCGTTCTTCGGGGGCATGCCGTCGTCGGGCGCGCTGGCGCGCACGGCGGTGAACGTGCGGTCGGGCGCGGCCGGTCGGCTGGCGTCGCTCACGCACGCGGTCGTGCTGGCGCTCATGATGCTCGCGCTCGCGCCGCTGGTCGCGCACGTGCCGCTCGCGGCGCTCGCGGGCGTGCTCATCGCGACGTCGATCCGGATGATCGAGGTCGGTTCGATGCTGGCGCTGGCGCGGTCGACGCGCGCGGACGCGGCCGTCATGTGGCTGACGCTCGCGGCCACGGTGCTGTTCAACCTGGTGTGGGCGGTGGCCGTGGGGATCGCGCTCGCGGGCCTGTTGGCGCTGGGGCGGATCTCGCGGTCGGTGTCGGTGGAGGAGGAGCCGATCGAGCCCGCCGACCACCACGACGAGGAGGCGGCGCTGCTGCACGAGCACATCGTGGCGTACCGGCTCGAAGGGCCGCTGTTCTTCGCGGCCGCGCACCGGTTCCTGCTGCAGCTCTTGGACGTCGCGGACGTGCGGGTCGTGGTGCTGAGGATGAGCCGGGTGTCCACGATGGACGCGTCAGGGGCCACGGTGCTCGCCGACGCGATCAAGCGCCTGGAGCACCGCGGCATCGCGGTCTACCTCTCCGGCCTCGAACCGGTGCACGCCAAACCGCTTGCGGCCCTGGGCATCCTGGAGCCGCTGTGGCAGCAGGGCCGCCTGTTCGAGCACACGAGCGAGGCCATCGCGGCCGCCCGCCAGCGCCTCAAGGCCGACGGGCTCCTAGAGCAGCTCGAAGCGGAGGCCGCCGCTGAAGTCGAAGCGGAGCGCCCATAGGCGTTCGGGCTGCCCGAGGTGGGTGGTGGTCTCGACGTCCTCGACACGGGCCGTGTCGGGGTCGATGCCGTGCAGGACGAGGGTGCCGCGCTCGCCGGTCCAGGTGGCGCGGTCGCCCTCGATCTCGGGGCGGAGGCGGCTGATGAAGGACTCGGTGAGCTCGGGTCCGGCGTCGAAGAGTTCGAGCCCGGCGTCGGTCCAGGTGAACTTGCGCAGGAGCGCGCCGTCCCCGTACGCGTCGATGTAGGCGTCGACGCCGTCGTCGGTGTAGACGAGCTCGGCGCGGGAGTCCTCGCCGGGGGCCTGGGAGGCGCCTTCGACGGTGGGGACGGAGTGCCAGGTGGCGGAGGGGTGGACCTGCTCGTATCGGTCGTCGCCGAAGTAGGCGGCGGTGTACTCGCCGGCGCCGGGGTCGCACAGCAGCTGCTCGCCGTCGGCGGCGATGATGAACGACCCGAGGTCGAGGTGGTTGTGCGGCTCCTCGTTGTACCCGCCCTTGACCGCGAGCGCCCACATGCGGCGGCCGAGGAGGCGGCGCTCGACGTACCAGCCGACGTCGGCCAGGAGGGTGCGGCCGGGCTTGATCTCGCCGCCGAGCTCGCGTCCCCATTCGAGGGTGCGGGTGAGGTGGGCCCAGCGGGCGCAGTAGTCGTCGGCGAACGTGGGCGTGTGCTCGATCGCGGGGAGCGGGACGCCGAGCCGGTCGGCGAGGCGGGCGAGGAGCCCGGGCGGCAGGGAGGGGTTGTGGTGGGCGTCGCCGAAGGTCGCGAAGGAGCGCGGGTACAGCTGCACGTGGGCGGGGAACGACGCGATGGCCTCGGTCCCGGCGAGGAGGTCTTCGCCGGTGGCGTCGCGCCAGGCCTCGGCGAAGTAGGTGAAGTACCCGAAGCCGTAGACCCAGTAATCGATCCCTTCGACGCAGCCGCCGTCGGGGCCGAAGGAGAACAGGTAGGCCTGGAGGGCGGGCAGGACGCGGCCGCGGATCACGTCGGTGTCGTAGCCGAGGGCGAGCGCGGCCATCCCGGCGGCGCCGGCGCACACGGCCGTCCAGTTGGAGAACCGCTCCTCCCACCAGAACGGCTCCTCGGAGTTGAAGAACGGGTCGAGGACGCGGGTGCGGATCTCGGCTTCGACGCGTTCGCGGTCCTTGACGTCGTCCCGCAGGCGCAGGATCTCGGCGAGGGCCTGCGCGGTCTCGCACGCGAAGAGGTCGACGCAGGCGCGCGGGTCGCCGTCGTCCCAGTGGGCGGGGAGCGCCCAGGAGCGCTCGTCGCAGATGTCGGCGACGAGGGTGGAGAGGACGGCGCCGTCGCCGACGAGGGCGAGCGCGGCGAGGTGCCTCCGCCTGGCGAAGTACTGGTTCTCGAAGGGCAGGCGGCGGCCGGTCTCGGCGTAGTCGTCGGCGAGGGCCGGGTCGAAGTCGGGCACGGGAAGCGCGGCGATCGCTCGAAGCTCTTCGAGGAGTTCAGTACGAAGGTCAGTCATCGACCGTCGCCTTTCCAGGTGGGGTGGATCGAAGGCGGGGGTTCCTGCCCGGCTCAACGGTAACGCGGGCGCGCTTTCCGTCATAGACTCCCTCGTATGCGCATTGGGGAGCTGTCGGAGCGGACGGGCGTTCCGGCCGCCACCATCAAGTACTACCTGCGGGAGCACCTGCTCCAGCCCGGGGAGCACGGCGAGGGCAACACCGTCGAGTACGGCCAGGCCCACGTGCACCGGCTGACGCTCATCCGGGCCCTCTCCGAGACCGCCGGACTGTCAGTCGCGCAGATCGGCGAGGTCCTGACCGTGCTTGGGCGCCACCCGGAGTCGGCGTTCCAGGCGCTCGGCGCGACCCTCGCGGCCACGCACCGGGACCCGAAGTTCTCGCTCGCGAGCGAGGGCACCCACGATGCAGCCGAGCGCACCGTGGACCAGCTGCTGAACGAGTACGGCTGGGCCGAGGTGGCGCCGCCGAACTACCGGGACGCGCTGGTCACCGCCCTCTCCGCGTTCTACCGCTTGGGGAACCCGGACCCGCAGGAGGTGCTGGGCCACTACGCGGACGCGGCGGCGGCGCTGGCCTCGGCGGACATGGAGGCGATCGCGGAGGCCACGAAGATCGAGGGCGTGAACGTGGAGCAGGCGGTCGTGGCCACGGTGCTCGGCGAGACGATGTTCGCGGCACTGCGGCGCATCGCGCACGTCGCGGCCTCGGCCAGGACCCAGGCCGGGCAGGGCCCTTCGGGCACAATGGGTCCGTGAACCCGTCCGAGAAGCCCGCCCTCCGCATCGACCGCGACCCCTCACGCCGGAACCTGCTGCACCTCGTCGCCGACGAGGTCGTGCAGGCCACGGTCGACCTCGACGACCCGTCCTATCTGGATGCGGAGTACATGCAGCGGATCGCCTACCTCATCGACGCGATGGAGGAGCCGAAGCGGCCGCTGCGGGCCCTGCACCTGGGCGCGGGCGGGCTCGCGATGGCCCGGTACGTGGCGGCCACCAGGCCCGGCTCGTACCAGCAGGCGGTCGAGACGAACGAGGAGCTCGTGGCGCTCGTGCGGGCCGAGGCGCCGCTGCCGCGCGGCGTGAAGGTGAAGATCCGGCACACCGACGCGCGCGAGGCCGTCGAGTCCGCGCCGGACGCGAGCTACGACCTGATCGTCACCGACGTGTACGCGGGTGCGCGGGTGCCCGCGCACGTCACGAGCACCGAGTTCCTGCAGCAGGCGCGCCGGGTGCTGCGCGCGGGCGGGCACTACGCGGTGAACCTGTGCGACGGCGGCAAGATGCAGTTCCTCAAGCCCGCGCTCGCGGCGATGGGCGCGGTGTGGGAGCACACGGCGGTCATGGCCGAGCCCGCGGTGCTGCGCGGGCGGCGGTTCGGGAACGTGGTCGCGGTGGCCGCCGACGTCGAGCTGCCGGTCGCCGCGCTGCGGCGCCGCTGCGCGGGCGCGGCCTTCCCGTGCCGGGTCCTGGAGGGCACGGAGCTGAAGGAGTACATCGGCGGCGCGCCCCCGGCGACGGACGCGACCGCGATCCAGTCCCCGCCGCCCCCGCGCTCCCTCCGCAGCTTCTGACCGCGCAGCCGCCGCGACCGCGCCCCGGTTCACTGTCGTACCCCGCGGGCATCATCGAAACCGGGGGCGGTTGCGAACCCGAGCTCTCCGCGCCTCCACCCGGCCCATCGCCACGTAGCCCGTTCGGGCAATAAACCCGCTGGATAGTGGCCCTGTCTCCCGGCGCGTCCTCACTGTCCGTTACTGGAGAGCGGCGCGACTCACAGAGGACTTGGCGATTCGGGTCACTGTGCGTTAGCGTCGGCGGCTGTTCCGTTCGGGTCTTCAGGGCTCCCCCAGAGACCCACCCGTCCGGACCTGCCGAGCCGCGCTCGCATGCCGCCCGTTCCTCCCGGTTCCGGGCGATACACCGATGCGCGGGCCGGGGACCCAGCCGTGCCGCACCCCCCAGTCTCCACCCGCGGCACACGGGGTGAATCCCGCTGCAGCGCAGCCGCAGCGGGTAGGGCGCGCTTCCCTGCCCGAACCCGACAGCTAACCCGGTAGGCGGCCGAGGAAGAAAGGCCACCTAGTGGCTCACGCCTGCTCTGAAACCGCATATCGTTCGCGAACCAGCGCCATCATCCGCCGCGTCGCCGTCTACACCGGCGTCACCGTCGCCACTGTCGGGCTCGTGACCGCGTTCGCCGGCACGAACGCCGACGCCGCCGACATCGACTACAGCTCGGCCTCCGCCGCCGAGATCGAGGACTACCTCACCGACCTCGAGACCCAGCGCGACGCCTCCGCCGCCGACCTCACGGACCTCCAGGCCCGCCTGGACGCGGCCCAGGCCGTCATCGACGCCGCCGCCGCCGAGTACGGCACCTCCGACGCGCAGCTCACCGTCGTCACCGCCGCGGTCGAATCCGCCGAGGACGACCTCGACGCGAAGGTCGCCACCCTCGTGGCCTACGCGCAGGAGCAGTCCGACAAGTACGAGGAGGCGCAGGACGCCTCCGAGACCGCCGAAGCGCTCACCGCCGACATCACGGCCGTGCAGAGCGAGATCGCGGACCTCGACAAGCAGATCGACGAGGCCGAGCAGGCCCACGACGAGGCCGAGGACGCCGAAGCCGCCGCTGCCGCCGAGGCCGAGGCCTCCGCTTCCAGCGAGTCCTCCTCTTCCTCCGACTCCGGCTCGACCGCGGCCTACAGCGCCGACGCCGCCACCGCCGCCGTCCAGTTCGCGAAGGACCAGCTCGGCGAGTCCTACGTGTTCGGCGCCGCGGGCCCCGACACCTGGGACTGCTCCGGCCTCATCTCCGGTGCGTACGGCGTCTCCGGCATCTCCCTGACCCACTCCACGTGGACCATGTGGGACGAGACCAGCGCGATCGACGAGAGCGACCTGCAGCCTGGCGACCTGATCTTCTACAACGGCCAGAACCACGTCGCCATGTACATCGGCGACGGCGAGGTCATCCACGCCCCCAAGCCCGGCGACGTCGTGAAGATCACGAAGCTGGAGTACATGGGCATGTCCGTCGACGGCTACCGCCGCGTCTGACGCACCGAGCACGACGAAAGGGCCGGGGCTTTCGCCCCGGCCCTTTCGCTATGCGGTCCTAGTGCTTACGCCGCTTCAGCCATGACCTGGTCGTTGGCCAGCTCCTTGAGGCGGGCCAGCGCCTGGATCTCGAGCTGGCGGATGCGCTCGCGCGACAGGTGGAACCGGTGCGCGACCTCCGTGAGCGAGTGCTCGCGGCCGTCCTCGAGCCCGTAGCGGGCCTTGACGATCCCGGCCGAACGCTCGTCGAGGTGGTTGAGCATCATCTCGATCCGCTGGCGCTCCATCCCGGCGAGGACGACGTCCTCGGGGCTGGGCTCGTCGGAGTCGGCGACGAGGTCGCCGAGGTTGGTGTCGCCGTCGTCGCCGATCGGCGTGTCGAGCGAGACGGTGTCCTGGCTCCAGCGGATGAGCTCGTTGACCCGCTCGACCGTGACGCCGAGTGCCTTGGCGACCTGGTCGGGTTCGGGGTCGCCGCCGAGCTCGCGGGTGAGCTGGCGGGTGACGTTGCGCATCCGGTTGACGTCCTCGACCAGGTGCACCGGCAGGCGCACGGTGCGCTCCTGCTGGGCGATCGCCCGGCTGATGGCCTGGCGGATCCACCACGTGGCGTAGGTCGAGAACTTGAAGCCGCGCTGGTAGTCGAATTTCTCGACGGCGCGGACCAGGCCCGTGTTGCCCTCCTGGATCAGGTCGAGCATCGGCATCCCGGAGCGGACGTAGCGGCGGGCGATCGAGACGACCAGCCGCAGGTTCGCCTTGATGAACTGCTCTTTCGCCTTCGCACCGTCTTCGACCAGGCGCTTCAGGTCCTTCTCGGTGGCGTCGCCGAAGGTCTCCCCCTCGCCGAGCAGGTGCTTCGCGAACAGGCCGGCCTCGACAGCCTTGGCCAAGTCGACCTCGGCGGCGGCGTCAAGCAGCGGCGTCTTCGAGATCTCATGCAGGTAGACACCCACAAGGTCCCGTTCCTCAGCGACCTCTTCGGTGGTGAGGGTGGGTGTTGTCGTTTGCTCCACGCTCAAGGTCTCCTCCAGCTTCCTCGTCCCCCGACACCGCGTGAACGGTGTACCAGTTACAACGACCGCTTCGTTGCGTGGAATTCCGTGCCCCGGTGTTCGATGCGCCACGGTTACGGAATCGATGCGATTCGGTGGCCCTAGGGCCTTCGCACCGTTTCGCGTACCCGATTTCTTCGGCTAAGCTCGGTTCACGGCTTCCGTCTCTGAGACGGGGGCGTGTCGGCCCCATGATGCCTCTGAGACGGAGATCACCTCACCTCGTCAGAGGTTCGATGACGCGAGCCCTGGTCACGGTATCGTCTCCGGTCTGCTTCATCGCAAACCTTCAATCTCTAGGGGTACACGCGCCTTACCTTGAAAAAGTTGAGAGATCATCTTATTGCGGCCCTAATCACTGCGATCCGGGCCGCAAAGGCGGCGACGCTCTGATACCCGCACCATAGCGGACGGTAGCGGTGACAAGCAACACCTTTCCCAGGCGTTGATGTCCGATTCCGAACACCCCTCGTTCTTCTCAAGTCTGCGCCCTCCTCACGTCCCCGGGGGCCGCTTCCGGCAGCGTGCCTCGTAGATCACCTTCCGTGCCGCTTGCGCGTAGAGTTGGCGCGGTGACTGAAGAACGCCTAGTGTGGGTCGACTGCGAAATGACCGGCCTCGACCCGGAGACCGAAGCCCTCATCGAGATCGCCGTACTCGTCACCGAGCCCGACCTCACCCCGTTGGACGAGGGCGTCGACATCGTGATCGCCTGCGACGGCGAGACCCTCGACAACATGGGCGCGTTCGTCGCCGACATGCACGCCAAGTCGGGGCTCACGGACGAGGTGCGGGCGTCGCCGGTCTCCTTGCAGCAGGCCGAGGACGCGGTCCTGGAGTACATCAAGCAGCACGTGCCCGAAGCGCGCACGGCCCCGTTGTGCGGCAACTCGATCGCCACGGACCGCACCTTCATCACCAAGTACATGCCGCGCCTGGACGACCACCTGCACTACCGGATGATCGACGTCTCCTCCATCAAGGAGCTCGCCCGGCGCTGGTACCCGCGCGTCTACTACAACCAGCCGCCCAAGGGCCTCGCCCACCGCGCGCTCGCCGACATCAAGGAGAGCGTGCAGGAGCTGGAGTACTACCGCCGCACGCTGTTCGTGGAGCTGCCCGGGCCGACCAGCGACGAGGCCAAGGCCGCCGCCGCGAGCGTCGCCGAAGCGGCCACGGGCTGATCTGAGACGCCCGACACCGAACCCCGTTGACAGGAACGCCGGAAGCTTGGCTATGATTGTCGCCGGTCCCAGGTTTCACCTGCGAGACCGAGCTTGGTGGTCGTAGTTCAGTTGGTAGAACGCCTCGTTGTGGTCGAGGAGGTCGCGGGTTCGAGCCCCGTCGATCACCCCAAATGCAGAAGCCTCGCGGCACAGCCGCGAGGCTTCTTGCTTTTGCAGGCCCAGTGCGTATCCGGGGACCGCTAGTCGATCCGCTTGCGGCGCATACGGTCGCGGCGCTTGCGCTCCTCCCCCGGGCGGATGATGGTCTTCTCGGCGACGGTGAGGACGCCGGCCACCACGCTGAGCGGGATGATCACCCACAGCGGCCAGAAGTACTGGTGGCTGCCGGTCAGGAAGAACACGAACCCCCACACGCCGGTCACAATGCCGATCGGGATGGACGCGCCCGCCCACAGCCACTTGACCCATTCGGGGGTCGGCAGCCTGTCGGGCGTGAACGCGTCCTCCTGGGCCTTCAGGACCCGCTGGTAGGCCGGGAGGTCGGCGAGGACCACCTCGGTCTCCCCGACGGTCTTGGCCGCCATGAGGACGTCCACGCGCTTCTCGTACTCGTCGAGGTCGATGTAGCCCTGGTCCACAGCGGAGCGCAGGATCTCGGTCAGGGACGCCCGCTCGGCGTTGCCGACCCGCATCTCGCGGTCGCCGCCGAATCGTTCGAGGGAGGACATTCGTTGGGCTCCTAGGGGATGCGGGGCTGCGGGATCAGTGGAGGCCGTGGCCGCGCCGGTCGCGCCGGTCGCGGTCGCGGTCGTTGCGGTAGTCCCGGTCGCGATCCCTGTCGCGGTCGCGGTCAGGATCGTGGTCGCGGTCCCTGTCGCGGTGTTCATCGTCTTCGTCGCCCCAGCCGATGTTCACCAGCTGCATCACCGTCGCGATGCCGAGGCCGAGGATCGGCCAGATCGGCCAGAAGTAGCCCCACTCGCCCGAGGCGACCGAGGAAGCGGCCCACACGCCCGTGGTGATGGCGCCGACGGTGACGAGGCCGCGCAGCGCCGGGAGCCGCCGCAGGCGCTTCCCGAGGCCGCCGGAGCGGGCCGGTTCGGGGGCCTGGGCCGAATCGGCCGGGACGACCTCGCCGACCTTGGGGCGGCCGCCGGGGAGGTCGTCGAAGATGAGGTCGAGCTCGGCGTTGGTCTTGGCCTCGTAGGCGGTCTTGGCGCGCTCGTCGAACTCTGAAAGGTCGATGCGGCCTTCGTCGAGGGCGGCCTGCAGCTGCGCGATCGCCTTGTCGCGGTCGGCGTTGGAGATGCGCAGCTTGCCGTGGTCTTCGGTCACGATGCCAATTATGGCATCGGGGTCCTATTCGGCGCGAGCCGCGCTCGCGACAGCGTCGCCCAGCTGTTCGACACCGCCGTCAGGGGCCGTGAGGACCCAGACGCCGTCCTCGCACAGCGCGATGGTGTGCTCGACGTGGGCCGCGATGGAGCGGTCGTCCGTGACGATCGTCCAGCCGTCGTCCAGCTCGGCGGTCTCCTCCGAGCCGAGCGTGAGCATCGGCTCGATCGCCAAGGCCATGCCCGGGCGCAGCTTCGGGCCCTCGCTGGGGCGGCCGTAGTTGAGGATGTGCGGGTCCTGGTGCATCTCGGTGCCGATGCCGTGCCCGCCGAAGCCCGTCACGATCCCGTACTCGCCCGAGGCGTCCACGGACTGCTCGATGGCATGGGAGATCCCGCCGAGGCGCTTCGCGGTGCCCGCGGCCTTGATACCGGCCCACATGGCGGCCTCGGTGGCCTCGCGCAGGGCCGTCAGCTCCGGGGCGACCTCGCCTATCTCAATCGTGATCGCCGCGTCCCCGTGCCAGCCGTCGACGATCGCGCCGACGTCGACCGACAGGAGGTCCCCTTCCTTGAGGACCGCGTCCGCAGAGGGGATCGCGTGGACGACCTGCTCGTTCACCGACGAGCAGATCGAGCCCGGGTAGGGGCCGTTGCCGATGTCGTAGCCCTTGAAGGACGGCACCGCGCCGCAGTCGCGGATGACGTGCTCCGCGATGCGGTCGAGTTCCGCCGTCGTCACGCCCGGACCGGCCGACTCGCGCATGGCCTGGTGTACCTCGGCCACGACGAGACCGGCCTTCCGCATCTTGCGGATCTGCTCGGGCGTCTTGTACTGGATCTGCTGGCGACGGCGGAACATGAAAACTATTCCGCGGCGCCGAGGGCGTTCAGGGCGCGCTCGGTGACCTCGGAAACCTCGCCGATGGCGTCGATCCGCACGAGCTTGCCCTGCTCCTCGTAGTAGCCCACGAGCGGAGCGGTCTGCTCGGCGTAGACCTTGAGGCGGTTCTTGATCGTCTCGGGCTGGTCGTCCGTGCGCTGGAACAGGTCCTCGGAGTCCGGGTCCGCGGGCGGGTCGAACTCGAGGTGGTAGACCTTGCCGGTCGACTTCGAGACGCGGCGCCCGGACAGGCGGCGCACGACCTCGTCGTCGCTGGCGACCAGTTCGAGCGCCAGGTCCAGGACCGTACCGGCCGCTTCGAGGATCTGGTCGAGGACCTTGGCCTGCTCGGTGTTGCGGGGGTAGCCGTCGAGCAGGAAGCCGCCCTTGGCGTCGTCCTGGGCCAGACGGTCGGCCACCATGTCGTTGGTGACCTCGTCGGGCACGAGGTTCCCGGCGTCCATGTACTCCTTGGCCTTGAGGCCCAGCGGCGTGCCGCCGGAGACGTTCGCGCGGAAGATGTCCCCCGTGGAGATCTTGGGGACGCCGAGCCGCTCGGCGATGATCTCCGCCTGGGTGCCCTTGCCGGCCCCGGGCGGGCCTACGAGTACCAGTCGCACAGTTGTTCCTCCCGTATCAAGCCTATGAAGATGTTCCTGCGTCAGCGGAGGAAGCCTTCGTAGTGGCGCTGCATCAGCTGGGACTCGATCTGCTTGACCGACTCCAGGCCGACGCCCACCATGATCAGCACCGAGGTGCCGCCGAACGCGAACTGAGCGAACAGCTGCTGGTTACCGAACGCGATGATGGCCAGATTGGGAAGGATAGCGATCGCGGCCAGGTAGAGCGAGCCCGGGAAGGTCAGGCGTGACAGGACTCGCTGCAAATAGGTCGCGGTGGGCTTGCCGGGGCGCACGCCGGGGATGAACCCGCCGGCCTTCTTCATGTTCTCGGCGACGTCGTCGACCTTGAAGGTGATCGAGACGTAGAAGTAGGTGAAGAAGATGATGAGGAACGCGTACAGCGTGATGTACACCCACGAGCCCTGGTTCAGCAGGTAGCGGTCGATGAAGCCGACCCACTCGGAGTCGCTGTTCTGGTTGAGCTGGCGGAACAGCGTCGGGATGTACAGCAGCGACGAGCCGAAGATGACGGGCACGACGCCGGCCTGGTTCACCTTGAGCGGGATGTAGGTCGAGGTGCCGCCGTACATGCGGCGTCCGACCATCTTCTTGGCGTACTGCACCGGGATGCGGCGCTGCGACTGCTCGATGAAGATGACCGCCACCATGATGGCGACGCACAGGCCGATGATCACGGCGAACATGAACCAGCCCTCGGACTTCTGGAGCGACCAGAACTGGCCCGGCATCTGCGCCGCGATGGACGCGAAGATCAGGAGGCTCATGCCGTTGCCGACGCCGCGCTCGGTGATCTGCTCGCCGAACCACATGATGATCGCGGTGCCCGCGACCATGACGGCCACGACCACGATGATCGTCATCCAGAAGGGAATGTTCGCGTCGGTGGTGGAGAGGTCCGGGAGGATCGGCTGCGGGCACTCGGCCTGGAACAGGATGCCCGAGCGCGCCAGCGCGATGTAGCCGGAGGCCTGGAGCAGGGCGAGGCCCAGCGTCAGGTACCGCGTGTACTGGGTGATCTTGACCTGGCCCGGCTGGCCCTCCTTGCGGAGCTGCTCGAGCCTGGGGATCACGACGGTCAACAGCTGCATGATGATCGACGCGGTGATGTACGGCATGACGCCGAGCGCGAAGACCGAGAGCTGGAGGAGCGCGCCGCCGGTGAAGAGGTTCAGGAGCCCGAAGACGCCGGCCTCATCCGTCGGCTGCATGTTGAGGCAGGTCTGCACTGCCGCGTAGTCCACGCCGGGACTCGGCATCTGCGCACCAAGACGATACAGTCCGATGATCATCAAGGTGAACAGGATCTTCTTGCGCAGATCGGGAGTCCGAAACGCGCTGATGAAGGCGGAGAGCAATGCGGTTCCTCCTGAACAAGACCCCCTGGCGGGGCCCATGGTGCTGCGGGGCAACACCTTTCGATACCAGTGGGCGTGTGTAGTTCGTAGCGGGAGCGTCACTCGCCCGAGGAAGACGGTGGTGCTCGCCATGGGAGCCTAGCAGGCGCATTCGGACGCAGAGTATTCGGCATTCATCACGACGAAACGGGCCGGAGTTTCCTCCGACCCGTTCCGTATTGCTCTTGTTCTATCCCAGCACCTTAGGCGCTGAGGGCCTCGCCGGTCTTCTTGTCCACGACGGTGGCCGTGCCACCGACCGCGGTGATCTTGGTGAAGGCGGAGGCCGAGAAGGCGTGGGCCTTCACGTCCAGCTTGACGCCTTCGAGCTCACCGGAGCCGAGGACCTTGATGAGCTCCTTCTTGTTGAGGACGCCCACCTCGATCAGCTGCTCGGGGCCGACCTGGCCGCCTTCGGGGAAGAGCTCCGCGAGGCGGTCGAGGTTGACGACCGTGTAGACGAGCTTGTTGTGCGGCTTGAAGCCCTTGAGCTTCGGCAGACGGATCTGGAGCGGCTGCTGGCCGCCCTCGAACCCGGCCGGCACGGTCTTGCGGGCCTTGGTGCCCTTGGTGCCGCGGCCGGCGGTCTTGCCCTTCGAGCCTTCACCGCGACCCACACGGGTCTTGGCCTTCTTGGCGCCGGGGGCGGGCTGCAGGTCATGAATGCGGATAGCCATGACTACTCGACCTCCTCGACGTCGACCAGGTGACGGACACGGTGGACCATGCCGCGGTACTGCGGAAGGTCCTCTTTGTAGACGGTCTGGCCGATCTTGCGCAGGCCGAGCGTCTGGATGGTCGCACGGGCCTTCGGCTTCTCACCGATGACCGACTTGTGCTGGGTGATCTTCAAACGTGCCATGTCGAGTACCCCTAAGCCTTCGCGGCCGCGGCGGCCTCGGCGCGGGCGCGCAGCAGGCCCTGAGGAGCGATGTCCTCGAGCGCCATGCCACGGCGGGCCGCGACGGCCTCCGGGGATTCGAGACCCTTGAGCGCGGCAACCGTCGCGTGGACGATGTTGATCGCGTTCGAGGAGCCCAGGGACTTCGACAGGACGTCGTGGACGCCGGCGCATTCGAGCACGGCGCGCACGGGACCGCCCGCGATGACACCGGTACCCGCGGAGGCGGGCTTCAGGAGCACGCGGCCGGCCGCGTCCTCACCGAAGACCTCGTGCGGGATGGTGCCGCCGATGCGGGGGACCTTGAAGAAGTTCTTCTTCGCCTCTTCAACGCCCTTGGCGATGGCGGCGGGAACTTCCTTGGCCTTGCCGTAACCGACACCCACGTTGCCGTCGCCGTCGCCGACCACCACGAGGGCGGTGAAGGCGAAGCGGCGGCCGCCCTTGACGACCTTGGCGACGCGGTTGATGGTGACTACGCGCTCGACGTGCGGGGACTTCTCGGCACGGTCGCGACCGCGACCGCCCTCGCGTCCACCGCGCCCGCCGCGACCGCCGCGGCGGTCGCCGCCGCCGTCCCGGCCGCCGGCGGCAGCTTGCTGTTGATCAGCCACGAGACTGATTCCTTTCGTTCGCTCAACGCCAGCTCCGACTGCGTCGGAGCCTGACTCGCATACTGTGCCCTTTTCGGGCCTTCGGCCCGGGGCGTCCGGATTCGAGACCCGGAGAGTGCCGCGCCGAAGCGCAACCTCTCGATTATGCCTGGTCAGGGGTTGTTCGGCGAACGGCGGGGTCGGGCTGAGGCCGGGGACACAGCAGGACCGCCGCCAGCGCTGCGAAGCCCACTGGCGGCGGTCCTTGTATATAGAGGGGGTTAGAGCGCGGTCACGTCCCACTGCTGGCTGGTGGCCCCGGTGCAGGTGGCCTGGACGATCGCGGCGTTGTTGGCGGTGGAGGCGGCCTGGAGGCACAGCCCGGAGTGCTGGGCGACGATGGCGTAGTTGCCGTTGGCGGACGCGCGGAGGGAGAAGCGCTGGTTGCCTCCGGCCCAGCAGCCCCACTGGCCGACGGGGGCGCCGCTGGCGGTGGACTGGTCGAGGACGTCCCAGCACTTGCCGGTGGCGGTGTTGGCGATGGAGCCGACCTTGGAGCCGGGGTAGACCGGGTCGAAGGTGAAGGCCTGGGGCGCGCCGTTCCAGCAGTCGTACTGGATGAGCGTGGTGCCGTTGGTGCTGGAGCCGCCGGGGACGTCGATGCAGCGGCCGGAGGCGGCGTTCACGAACTTGGTCGAGTACGGGCTGCCGTCCTCGGTGCCGACGACGCCTTGGATGGTGCCCTCGGCGGCGTCGATGTTCAGCGTGGAGTACCAGGTCAGCGTCATCGACGTATTACTCGGGAACGCGATCGGGAGCCACACGTACTCGCTGTCCATGGGCTTGCCGCCCCATTGGGGTCCCCAGCGGTCGCCCATGTAGAGGTAGCTGGTGCCTGCGGTGCCCTGCACGGTGGTGACGAAGGTGGGCTGGGAGCCGTAGGTGGTGGAGTTCCCGGCGTTGGTCCAGCTGGACCAGGCGCCTTCGGGGAAGTTGGTGGTGGTGGCGTACTGGGTCTGGTTGGCGTTCCAGCCGGTCGCGCCGGAGGTGACGAGGAAGTAGACCCCGTTGCGCTGGAACACGGCCGGGGCCTCGCGGTGGTAGCCGTCGAAGACGTAGACGAGCTCGTCGATGGCGAGGTAGTCGGGGGTGAGGCGGTAGACGTTGAGGTCGTAGTTGACGTCGGCGGCGGAGATGAGGTAGCCGGTGCCGTCGGTGTCGACGAAGAGGGTCATGTCGCGGGAGTCGTATCCGGCGGGGCGGAAGGAGCCCTGGTAGGTGTAGTCGCCGTCGACGGTGTCGGAGACGGCCACGGCCACTTCGGCGTCGCCGTAGTCGACGCCGTTCTCCTTGTGGGCCCAGAGGACGTACTTGTCCGTGGCGGCGTTGTAGACGACCTTGGGCCGTTCGATGTTGGCCGGGGAGAGGGCGGGGTCGGACTCGGCGCTGAGGATGTCGTTCTCGAACGTCCAGTTCACGAGGTCGGTCGAGGAGTACATGCTCACCTGGTCGAACAGGTACTCGTTGCGCTGTTCGCCGACGAGGTAGTAGGTGTTGCCGACCTTCAGCATGCCGCCGCCGTGGGCGTGCATGAGGTTGCCGGAGGTGTCGGTGATGGTCTGGCCGTTGTCGAACGCCACGGGGGCGGCCGTGGCGGGGGCCGGTGCGGCGAGACCGAGGGCCGTGGTCACGAGGGCCGTCGCGGCGGCGAGGGCGCCCAGCCGCTTGCTTGCTGACATCGTCGTCTCCTTCACGAGCGCCCCCGGGACGCGGGGGCGTGATCGAATCATTTCGATATTTGCACAGATTCAGCCCCTTGTAAAGACCCTTCGTATAACCGGTATAAGAACAAAGACTTTCACCTTTCCGGAGGACTCGATAAAGTTACTCCGGGGTCATCCCCCGAACGGGTAAGTCTTTGTGTCGGCAACTCGACTGTCGCTGGACCAATTGTCATCGCGACTTGTCCGATTCAATCGGAAACGCACGGCGTGCGGTGAATTCCTTATCGCACAAATAGGACATTTGCCTGCTGGTGATCACTGAATGTAACAGGGACTTAAGACGACGGGGCCCCATCACCTGCCGATACTCCGCTAGCGTGGTCACTACAACCCGTTCAGTGACAGCTGGATCCGTGGGCGTCGGCGCCCCTGCGGCCCCTTCTTACGGCAATCCGAAACCCATATCCCACACGCATTTTATTCCTCCATTAGGGATGAATAGATGCGTTTATCCGTCGTGCCCTTTGGAGGCTTATTCAATGCGTCGGCTCCGGCCGCACATCCAGCGGCTCGCCCGATTCTCCGTCGTAGGCGCCACCTGCTTCGCGATACAGGCGGGCGTCCTCCTCGCCCTCAGCGGGGCGGGGGTGCCGGACACGGCCGCCAACGCGGCCGGGTTCCTCGCCTCGGCGCAGGTCAACTTCCTGCTGAGCTCCGCGTTCACCTGGGCCGACCGCCGCCTCCCTAGAACCGGGGCACGGCAGTGGGCGACGCGATGGGCCTCGTTCCAGGTCACCGTCGCCATCGCCTTGGCCTGCAACACGGGCGTGTTCGCACTCGCCTCGCCCTACCTGCCGCCCGTGGCGGCCTCGGCCGTCGCCGTATGCGCCGGCGCCCTCCTCACCTACTTCGCCAGCGACCACCTCGTCTTCCGCCGCCGCAAGGCGCCCCAGACCGACCACTTTGGAGATTCACATGACGATCATCGCCGACCAGCCGCAGCATTCCCCGGTCCGAACGGCCGCGCCGCCGCCGACTGACGGAGTGGCGGTGGTGATGCCCGCCTACCGCGAGGAGGCGAACGTCGCCGCGACGGTTGCCGACTTCCTGTCCACCCTTGTCCGCGAAGGCATCCCGCACGCGGTCGTCGTCGTCGACGACGGCAGCGACGACCGCACCGGCGCGATCATCGACCGGCTCGCCGCCGCCCACCCCGGCCGCGTCATCGCCGTCCACCACGCACAGAACCAGGGCTACGGCGCGGCCGTCCGCACCGGCCTGGAGACCGCGCTGCGCCGCACCGGGTTCCGCGAGATCCTGCTGACCGACGCCGACTGCCAGTTCCACGCCGACGACCTGGTCCGCCTGCGCGAGTTCAAGAAAGAGGAACGCGCCGACGCCGTGATCGGCTACCGCCGCCGCCGCGCCGACCCGTGGCGGCGCCGCCTCAATGCCAAGGTGTGGACGCTGCTGTGCAAGACGCTGCTGCGCGTCCCTGGCCGCGACGTCGACTGCGCCTACAAGCTCATCGACCGCTCGCTCCTGCAGGACCTGCGCCTCAGCGGCGAGGCCGCCGCGATCTCGCCGGAGCTCTTGTGCCGCATCAGCGGCGACGGCGCCCGTATCGTCGAGCACCCCGTCGAGCACTACCCGAGGGAGCACGGCGAGCAGACCGGCGCGCGCCTCTCCGTCGTCCTCAAATCCCTCATCAGCCTCGCGGTCGTCTACGGCCACATGGTCAGAGACGCCCGCCGCCTCGGCTGGATCAGGCGCGCCGCCGCCCCCAAGGACCCCGGCGCGGCCCTCGTCGCCCTCGCCGCCTGCCTCATCGCCGTCGGCGCTTACCTCTACTTCGCCGACCACGGATACCTCTTGGCGTACAAGGACGCCAACTCGCACCTGCTCATCGCCCGGCGCGTCGTCGACAGCCCCACGGCCGGACTCGCCCAGCTCGGCGGCGTCTGGCTCCCGCTCCCCCACCTCCTCGCTGCGCCACTGGCGATCTGGGAAGGGCTGTACCTCAACGGGTTCGCCGGAGCGGCAGTCTCCATGGCGTCCTATGTGGTTGCCGTGCGGTTCCTGTTCACCCACGCCCGCTCCCTCTCCGGCCACTGGGCCGGAGGCCTGACCGCCGCCGGGCTGTTCGCGCTCAACCCGAACGTGCTGTACCTCCAGGCCACCGCGATGACCGAGCTGCTGCTCTTCGCGTGCGCCATCGTCGCCCTCCACTACCTGCACGAATGGTGCACTGAAGGACGCCTGCGCGACCTGTCCCTCGCCTCCGGCGCGGTCCTCGCCGCGACCCTCACCCGCTACGAGGGCTGGATTCTCTGCGCCGTCACCGGCGCGCTCGTCGCGTACACGGCGCTGCGCCGCCACCGCCGCTACTCGCACACCGAAGGCTCGGTCGTCGTGTTCGGCTTCGTCGCGGGCGCGGGCGTCCTGGGCTGGATGGCCTGGAACCTCGCGATCTTCGGCGACCCGATGAACTGGAAGTCCGGCGAGTACGCCGACGCCTCCCTGTGGGTCTCCGAGGGCGAGAAGAACGTCGGCTCCCTGCCGACCGCCGCCGAGACGTACGGCCTCGCCTCGCTCCACAACCTCGGGATCGCCACGGCCGCACTCGGCATCGCCGGACTCGTGCTCTACGCGGTCCAGAAGCGGCTCCGCTCGAAGCAGCTCGTGCCGTACGCGATGCTCGTGTTCGCGCCGTTCTTCGTGTGGGCCCTGTACACCGGCGAGCGGCCCCTCCACGTCAAGGAGGTCATGGGCGCGCTCTACAACGTGCGGTTCGGGCTCATCATGCTCATCCCCGCCGCCGTCTTCGCCGGATACCTCATCGGGACGCTCGCCCGCCGCCTGCCGGGGCGGCGCCTCGCCGCCGGGACGCTCGCTGCCGCAGCGGTCGCCGGCGCGACGGTCGCGGTCGACGGGGCCGTCACGCTCGACGAGGCCGTCGAGTACCGCGCGAGCGGCTGGGAGGTCGACAACGCCGCCGTCTCCGAGTGGCTGCGCGAGCACCACGACGGCGGGACCACGCTCATGATGTCCTTCGAGAACGAGTCCGTCACGTTCGAATCCCAGGTCCCGACCGGCTCCCTCGTCTACGAAGGCTCCTACCGGATCTGGGAGCAGGCCCTCGCCGACCCGCACGACGCCGGGATCGAGTGGATCTACATGCGGGCCACGCCCGGCAGCGAAGACGACGTCTGGGAAGCCCTGTGGGGCACCGAAGTCCTCGACGACCACTACGAACTGGTCTACGACGAAGGCGACCGCCTCGTCTACCGCGCCGGAGGCACCGAGTGAACCCCGACGCCCCGCCCACCGGGCTCAGCGCCCAGCGGCTCCTCTCCACCGGCCAGCTCGTCCTCGGCCTCTCGGTGACCGGCTTCATCGCCGCCGCGATCGCCCTCGACCTGCTCACCGGGTTCGGGCCCAGCCCGCTCCAGTGGGCGCAGGGCGGCATGTTCGCCCTCATCGTGCTCTATCTCGCCGTCATCGGCTTCAAGCTCGCGATGGTCCTCGGCTCCGGCCGGTCCACCGCGATGCGCTTCGAACCCGGTGCGCTGCAGACGTTCCCGGACGCCGAGCTGCCCCGGTACACGGTCCTCGTGCCGCTGTACCGCGAGGCGGCGGTGGTCCCGGGACTGGTCCGGCGTCTGAGCGCCCTCGACTACCCCGAGGACAAACTCGAGATCCTCCTCCTCGTCGAAGCCGACGACGGCGAGACACGCACCGCCCTCGCGGCCCAGGGCCTCGGGCCCGCATTCAAGACCGTCGTCGTCCCCGACACGATGCCGAAGACGAAACCCAAGGCCTGCAACGTGGGCCTGGCCCGCGCCACCGGCGAACTCTGCGTCATCTTCGACGCCGAGGACCGGCCCGACCCCGATCAGCTCCGCAAGGCCGCGCTGGCGTTCCGGGTACTCCCGGACCGGGTCGTGTGCGTGCAGGCCGAACTCCAGTACTGGAACCCCTGGACGAACTGGCTCACGCGGTGCTTCTCGGCCGAGTACGCCACGAACTTCAGCCTCACCCTGCACGGCATGGACCGCCACCGCCTCGCGATCCCCTTGGGCGGCACCTCGAACCACTTCCGCATCGACGCCCTCCGCGACCTCGGCGGGTGGGACCCGTACAACGTCACCGAAGACGCCGACCTCGGCATCCGCATTGCCCGGCGCGGCTGGGACGTGCGCATGTTCGTCTCCGTCACCGAGGAGGAGGCCAACTCGCGCCTGGGCAACTGGATCCGCCAGCGCAGCCGTTGGATCAAGGGGTATCTGCAGACCTGGCTGGTGCATTCGCGCGAGCCGCTGAAGCTGTGGCGGGAGCTCGGGACCCGCAAGACCCTGGCGATCCACCTGACCCTCGGCTTCTCCACGGTGACGACCCTCATCAACCCGCTGATGTGGGCGTTGACCTTGTCGTACTTCGTATTCGGGCCGCAGTGGATGGAGCCGCTGTTCCCGCCTGTCGTCCTCTATGGAGGCATGTTCGCGATGATCGCGGGCAACGCCCTCATGTGCTACGCGCTGATGCTCGGCTGCCTCAAGCGGGGGCTGTACGCGGCGGTGCGGGCGATGCTCACGGTGCCCCTGTACTGGGGCTTGATGAGCGTGGCGGCGTACAAGGCGCTCGGGCAGCTGCTGCGGCCCAGCAAGCGGCACTTCTGGGAGCTGACGGAACACGGACTGGACACATCGGACGAGATCGAGGAGGAGGTCGTTCGTGCTCGGTGAACGCTTGGGCCGCTTGGCGGCCGGAGCGCTGGTGGGAGCCGCGCTACTGGTGGCGCCGGGAGCGCAGGCCGCGCCCCCGGCGGAGTTTGAAAGGCTGCTCGTGGTGGGCGGGCTGGAGGAGCCGACGTCGTTCCGGTTCACACCGGACGGCGACGTCCTCATCGCGGAGAAGAACGGAGCGATCCAGCTCCTCCATGACGGAGTACTGCACGAGCACCCGCTGATCGAGCTGGCCACGGCCGGCTCCGACGAGCGCGGACTGCTCGGCCTGGAGATCGACCCGGACTTCGCGTCCAACGGGTACGTGTACGTCGGCTACACGGCCGCCGACAACCTGGACCGCTTGAGCCGCTTCACGATGACCGGCCACGCGATCGACCCCGGCTCGGAGCTGGTGCTCATCCAGTCGCAGCAGGACGCGAACGTCTTCCACCACTCCGGGAGCGTCAAGTTCGGGCCCGACGGGAAGCTCTACTGGACCCTCGGCATGAACACCAACAACCAGAACCCGCCCAACCTCGGGAACGTCCACGGCAAGATGCACCGCATCAACGCTGACGGCTCGATCCCGCCCGACAATCCGTTCGTGGACACGCCCGGGGCCGAGCCCTCGGTGTGGGCCTACGGACTGCGGAACTCCTTCCGCTGGGACTTCATCCCCAGTGGACCCAACGCGGGGAGCATCCTCGCCGGAGACGTCGGCGGCTCGGAGTGGGAGGAGCTGAACCTCATCGAGCGCGGCGCGAACTACGGCTGGCCGCACGTCGAAGGCGTGTGCGCGGACTGCCCGTACGCGCAGCCGGTGTACGCGTACCCGCACACGGCCCCGCCCGCCTCGGCCGGGTCGATCTCCTCGGTCGAGGTGTACGAGGGCGGGCTGCTCGGCGCGGAGTACGAGAACGCGGTGTTCTTCGCGGACTACACGCTCGGGTTCGTGAAGTACCTGGTGATGGACGAGGCGTTCGAGACCGTGGTGTCGGAGCACGAGTTCGACGCTGACGCCGGGACGCCCGTCGAGCTCCAGACCGGCCCTGACGGGGCGCTGTACCAGCTGAACATCTACCCGGGCGAGCTGTACCGGATCGCGCCTTCGGGCGGGAACCGGACACCGGTCGCGGCGGCTTCCGCGACCCCGGACAACGGTTACGCGCCCTTGGAAGTCGAGTTCTCCTCGGAGGGCTCGGCGGACGCGGACGGCGACGCCCTGACCTACTCCTGGGATTTCGGCGACGGCACCGCATCAGTTGAGGCCAACCCAGTGCACACCTACACCGAAGACGGCGTCTACCAGGCGGTGCTGACGGTCTCGGACGGCGAGAAATCAGCCGAGTCAACCGTGGAAATCCAGGTAGGCAACACCAGACCTGAGGCAGAAATCCTCACACCCGGAGCGGGCCTGACCTACGACGGCGGGGACACCGTCTCCTTCACGGGCTCCGCGACCGACCCCGAGGACGGCGCGCTCGCTGCCGATTCGCTGTCTTGGACCGTCCAGTTCCACCACGCCGACCACGTGCACCCGTTCTACGGACCGGCCGAAGGCGCTTCGGGCCAGATCCAGATCCCGCGCGCGCCGCACGGCGGCGACAACACGTTCTACCGGATCACCTTGACCGCCACCGACTCCGGCGGCCTGACCGATACGACCTACGTCGACGTGCATCCCAACACCGTCGAAGTCGCGATCGCGACCGACCCGCCGGGCCTGGAGTTCACGCTCGACGGGCGGCCGCTCCAGACGGCGACGAAGCGGATGGTCGTGGGCACCGAGTACGTGCTCGGCGCGGAGTCGCCGCAGTACGCGGACGGTTCGCGGTTCCAGTTCGCGGGCTGGTCCACCGGTGCCGAACAGCAGCACACGTTCACCGTCCCGGATGAGGACACCGCAGTGACCGCCCAGTTCGAGGAGCTGCCCTACCCGCCCGCGCCTTGGGAATCCACGGACATCGGCGAGCGGACCCAACTGGGCCTCAGCAGCTTCGACGACGGCGAGTTCACGGTGACCGGCGCTGGCTGGGACATCTGGGGCGAGACCGACGAGTTCCATTTCGTCCACCGCCCACTCGCCGGAGACGGCTCGATCACCGCCCGCCTTACCTCCCAGGAGAGTACGAATCCTTGGGCGAAGGCCGGAGTGATGATCAAGGAGTCGACCGCCGAAGACTCGACGTACGCGGCAATCGCCGTCACGCCCGAGCACGGGGCGCACTTCCAGGCCGACTTCGGCACTGACGGCGGCGGCTTCGAGTACACCGAGGGCGCTGCATGGCTGCGCCTCACCCGAGAGGGTGACGAGTTCACTGCCGAACTCTCGGCGGACGGCATCGAGTGGACCGAGATCGGCTCAGCAGTGGTCCCGATGTCGGCCAGCGCCGAGGTGGGCCTCTTCGCGACCGCCCACGACAACACCCAGTTCTCCACGGCGGTCTTCGATTCCGTTGAAGTCGCGGCGGCCGACCCGGGGTTGACGTGCGCGGATGTCGGCGACCCGGCGCTGGCCGGCTCGGCAGAGTTCAGCCAGGACGGCACCCTTTCAATGACTGGCGCCGGTGACGACATCTGGGGCGAAGCCGACCAGTTCCACTACTGCCACAAGCCCCTTGCGGGCGACGGCGAGATCGTCGCCCGAGTCGCCTCGCTGGAGGACACGAACGACTGGGCCAAGGCCGGAGTCATGATCAAGACCGCGCCGGAGGAGGGCGCGGACTATGTCGCGGCCATGGCGACTGCGGCGGAAGGCGTGCACTTCCAGACCGGCTTCGACACCGACGTGGACGGCCCGGCGACCGCTGCCCCTGTGTGGCTGCGGCTGGTCCGGGAAGGCGCAACAGTCACGGCCTACCACTCGGTCGACGGCCAGGCCTGGGAGCCGTTCGCCAGCGCGAGTCTCGAAGGCGCGGCGACAGTCGGCCTGTTCGTGACCTCCCACGACGGCAGCGAGCTGAGCACGGCCGTGTTCGACTCGATCGTGTTGAAGGACAGCGCACCCGAGATCCCCGAGCCCTGGTCCTGCGCCGATGTCGGCAGTCCCCAGAAGCCCGGTGATGCTATCGCCGACGGCGGCACCTGGACGATCGTAGGAGCCGGTGACGACATCTGGGGCGACGCCGACCAGTTCCACTTCTGCCACCAGTCCCTCGCAGCCGACGGCTCGATCACGGCCCGCGTGGTCTCGCAGGAGAACACGAACGACTGGGCCAAGGCCGGGGTGATGCTCAAGGCGGGCACGGCAGCCGGGGCCGAGTACGCGGCGCTCATGGTGACGCCCGCGAACGGCGTCCACCTCCAGACCGGTTTCGACACCGACGTAGATGGTCCTGACACGGACGCCCCCATGTGGCTGCGCCTGACTCGCGCTGGCGACACCGTCACCGCCGCCTGGTCCACCGACGGAGAAACCTGGACCGACTTCGGAACAGCGACCCTAGCGGGCCCGGTAGAGATCGGCCTGTTCACAACCTCCCACGACGGCTCCAACCCAGGCACAGCAGTGTTCGACTCAGTCGCCGTGTCATAACCCAAGAGAAAGAGTATAGATTCTGGTACTCTCTCATCTGAGAGTACCAATAATGTGAGTACCAGAATCTATACTCTTCTCGAGGTGCGGCTTCATGGACTTCTACGGACGCAAGCGCGAGCTCGCCCAGCTGGGAAAGTGGTACAGCGCCGCTGAGCGGGGGCCGGGGCAGTGCCTCATCGTGCGCGGACGCCGCCGGGTCGGGAAGTCGCGGCTCATCGAGGAGTTCGTGCGGGGCCTTGACGCTCCGTCGATGTTCTTCACCGCGTCGAACCTCTCGGCCGTCCAGGAGCTGGGGAACTTCACGCAGGCGGTGCTCGCCTCCGATCTGCCCGAGGCCGACTCGTTCGGGGAGGCGCCCTCCTCCTGGGACAACGCGCTGCGGCTGCTCGCGCAGCTGCTTCCCGCCGACCGGCCGAGCGTGGTCGTGCTCGACGAACTCCCCTATCTGACCCGGCATGTCGAGGGGTTCGAGGGGAGCCTGCAGACGGTCTGGGACCGGATCATGTCCCGCAAGCCCGTACTGCTGCTGCTCGTCGGGTCGGACCTGTCGATCATGGAGGCGCTCAACACCTATGACCGGCCGTTCTACCAGCGCGGGAACCCGGTGCTCATCGAGCCGCTGACCGTCTCCGACGTCCAGGAGATGACCGGACTGCCGCCCGCGCAGGCGATCGACGCCCGCCTGGTCACCGGCGGGATGCCGCGCCTGTGCGTGCAGTGGCCGCGCGGAGCGAACCTGGAGCAGTTCCTGGGGCAGGCGCTGGCCGACCCGGCCGATCCGTTCATCACCTCGGGCGAACTGGCGATCGGCGGCGAGTACCCTCCCGACACGCATGCGCCGCAGGTACTTTCGGCGATCGCTTCCGGCGAGCGCACTTTCGGGTCGATCCTCGCCGACCTCGACATCAGCCGGATGACGCTCTCGCGGTCGCTCGACAAACTGGCTGAGAAGGGCGCGATCGCCGCCGAGCTGCCGCTCTCGACGAAGCCGTCGAAGGAGACCCGCTACCGGATCACCGATCCGTACCTGCGGTTCTGGCTGCACCTGCTGCAGCCGGTGCTCGGCATGGTGCAGCGCGGGAGGGGCGACAGGGCGGTTAAGCGGATCTTGACCGGCTGGCCCGCCTGGCGGGGGCGGGCGGTCGAGCCGCTGGTGCGCGAGTCCTTGGCGCGCTTGGCTCCCGATGCGGACTGGGCGGACCCGGAGAGCACGGTCGAAGCGGGCGGCTTCTGGACCCGCTCGAACGACGTCGAGATCGACCTCGTCGGCGCCGACCGCAGCCCGATCGCCAAGCGCATCGGCTACCTCGGGTCGGTGAAGTGGCATGAGACTGCCCCCATCGCCCGCAAGGACTTCACCGCTCTCGCGGCCGTCGCGGCCCGCGTGCCCGGGGCGACCGCCGAGACGCCGCTGATCGGCGTCTCGCGGGCCCGTAGCGAACTCGGCCCCTGGTCGGCGGTGTACTCGGCCGAAGACCTCGTCGAGGCCTGGCGCTAGCTACTTGATGGCGCCTGCTGTCAGGCCTGCCTGGATCTGGCGTTGGAAGAGGACGTAGGCGATGAAGATGGGGATCATGGCGAGGATCGTGCCGGCGAAGAGGGCTCCGGAGTCGCCTTCGTAGCCCTGGCGGAGGGCGAGGTTGGCGAGGCCCTGGGAGATCATGGCGTCTTCGGGGTTGCGGCCCAGCAGGACCAGCGGGAGCAGGAACTGGTTCCACTGGCCGATGACGTTGAAGATCGTGATGGCGACGAGCCCGGGTTTGGCCATCGGCAGCATGACCTGGAAGAACAGGCGGTAGTGCCCGGCGCCGTCCACGACCGCGGCCTCGGCGACTCCCGTTGGGAGCGTTCGGAAGAACGCGGTCAGAAAGAAGACCGTGAACGGCAGCGAGTAGGCGATGTAGACGATCACCAGGCCGGTGTAGGTGTTCAGCAGCGCCACGTTCTGCAGGGTCTTGAACAGCGGGAACAGGGCCAGGAAGACGGGGAACATCATCCCGGCGGCGAACCCGAAGTAGATGACGCGGTTGCCGGGGAACTCGTAGCGGGCCAGCACGTACGCGGCCATGGCGCCCAGCAGCATCGTGCCGGTGACGCTGAAGACCAGCACCTGCACCGTGTTGAGGAAGTAGCCGCCGATGTTGCCGTTGGTCCAGGCGTTCACGTAGTTCGCCCAGTGCAGCGCCTCGGGCAGGCCGAGCGGGTCGGTGGCGATCTCCCGCGTGGTCTTGAACGAGGACAGGACGATCCAGGCCACGGGGATGATGACCATGAGCGCCCACAGCCACAGGAAGCCCTGCGAGAAGACGTTGAGCACGTTGCCTTCGGGGCGCGGGGCGCGCTGCGGGGTCCGCGCGGGGGCGTCCTGGGAAGTCTCGGTGTCGGTTGCCATGTCGCTCCTCAGAACTCGATCCGCTCGCGGCGGCCGAACCGCAGCGACACGACCGCCAAGGACAGGGCGGCGAAGAACAGGACCACGCCGAGCGCCGACGCGAACGCCTGCTCGCCGTGGTTGAACGCGTACTTCCAGATGACGCCGCCGACCACTTCGCTCGCCGCGTTCGGGCCGCCGCGCTCGGGGGTCATCATGTAGATGAGGACGAAGACGTCCAGCGCCACGATGGAGAGGTAGATCCACGCGGTCTGCACCGAGTCCCACAACAGCGGCAGCGTGATCTTGAAGAACATCTGCGCGCGCCCGGCGCCGTCGATGATCGCCGCCTCGTACAGGTCGCGCGGGATCGAGGCCATCGCCGAGGAGAAGAACACCAGGTAGAACCCGACCGCGCTCCACACGAGCACCCCGATCACGGACGCGAGCACGAGCCGCGTGTCGGCGAGGAACCCGTTGACCGGGGCCGGAAGCCCAACGGCCGTAAGGGCACCGGTGATGAGCCCGCCGAAGTTCTCAGGGGCGTACACCTGCTTCCACAGGATGCCGATGATCGCCACCGACAGGACCTGCGGGAAGAAGTACACGACCTTGTGGAACCTGGCCCCGCGCACGCCCTCGATGCGGCCCTGGCGGACCTTCCCGCCGAGGTTGAGCATGAACGCGAAGAACAGCCCCAGCGCGATCGTCACCACGGGCAGCACCACCAGGATGATCCCGGTGTGCCGCAGCGCGGGCAGGACGAGCCGCTCGTCCTTGAACAGGTTCGCGTAGTTGTCGAACCCGATGTACTCGAACGAGTTCGACGACCCCGACCAGTCGGTCAGGGAGATCTGGAAGGCCTGGGCGAACGGCAGGATCACCAGCCAGGCGTACAGCCCCACCGGCAAAGCCAGGAAGCTCAGGATGAACGGGTACCTGCCGTGCTTCACAGCCCAGGCCCTCCTCTCGAATAGCCGGGACTAGTCCTCGTGGGTGAACTTCTCGATGGTGTCGTCGGCGGCGGTCTCGTCCGCGACCGTCTGCATCCGCTCGATGAACTCCTCGGGCGTCGCCTCGGCGTTGATGAGCTGGCCGAGCGCGGGCCGCACCTCCTCGTTCATCTTCGTGTACCAGAAGCGGAACTTCGGCTGGAACATGTCGTCCGGATTGGACACCAGCGCGTCCGTCATCTTCGCGGCCTCGTTCTCGAGCGCCACGCCCTTGACCACCGTGGCGGCCTGCACGGTGTCGGCGAAGATCTGCGAGCCCTCCTGGGAGAGCATGATCCGCAGGTACTCGTAGGCGCCGGCGAGGTTCGTCGCGTTCTTCGGCACCACGAACGGCTCCTCGCCGCCCGCGCTGATCAGCCCCGGCTGCGCGCTGCCCGCCAATGCCGGCACGCCCATCGGCGCGTACTCGAAGCCCTCCGGGGCGATCGCCTTCTGCTCGTTGGGAAGCCACGACCCGCACGGCAGGAACGCGGCCTCGTTGTTGTTGAACGCCGTCTGCGACTGGATGTGGTCGATGCCCGCGCTGCCCTCGAGGAGGTACCCGGCCTTGCCGAGGTCGTACATCGCCTGGGCCGCCAGCGCCACCGACTCGTGGCCCCAGGCGCCTTCCTTGAGGTTGTCGATGTCCTTGAGGACCTGGACGCCGCCGTGGCGCCCGGCGAGCATGAGGAACATGTCGTACAGGTAGACCGGGTGCTGCCCGGCGTACGTCCACGGCGCGATCCCGGCGGCCTGGATGGTCGGGCAGAGCGCGAGCATCTCGTCCCACGTGGTCGGCGGGGTCCAGCCCTGGTCGCGGAAGAGCTTGGCGTCGTACCAGATCGTCCACGCGCTGAACACGTAGTTGAGGGCGTAGACCTTGCCGTTGAACGTGCCCGATTCGAGCACGCCGTCGCGGAGGGTGTCGCGGACGGTGACCGCGGGGTCGTCGTAGGACGGGGCGTCGAGCAGCGGCGTGAGCTCGGCGAGCTCGCCGTCGCTGACGAGGGCGTCCATCGGGATCTGCTGGGCGCCTGAGTTGTCGAGGACGTCGGCGGGCTTGCCTTCGGCGAAGCGCGGCTGCTGGGTCTCGGCGATCGCCTGCGTGGCGAGGTGCTCGACGTCGGCGTCGGGGAAGGCGCGGTTGTAGATCTCCTGGTGGGAGATGGCGTAGTCCTGGCCGAAGCCGCCGTCGAAGATGACGACGTCCAAGGGCGCCTTGGGGTCGACGCCGAAGGGGTTCTCGGCGTCCTCCCCCACGGTGACCTCTTCGTTGTCGCCGTCCCCGCCGCTGGTGGCGCACGCCGCCAGCGAGGAGGCCGCGAGCCCGGCCGCGGTGGCGCCGAACAGGTTGCGGCGGTTGAACATCGGGTGCTTGTCGGCTGGCGTGTTCCTCATGGTCGCTCCTTCAAGGGGTAGCAGGTTGGGCATGACCGCTGTGGACGGCGGGAGGGTCAGCTCGCTCCGTTCCGGGGCTTTCGGGTCGGCCGGTGGCCGACGACAGCTCGGGCCCGTGACTCCAGGGCTTCGAGGGCTGCGGGGAAGCGCCGCTGCGCGACCGCGATGTGGACGAGGTCGGCGACGAGCAGCGCGGAGTGCCGGGACGCGAGCAGGTCGGCGCGGTGGCCGGTGCGGGTGGTGGCCGAGACGAGGCAGATGTCGGCGATCTCGGCGAGGTCTGAGTCGGCGTCGCCGGTGAGGGCGACGGTGAGGGCGCCGCGGCTGTCGGCCTCCGAGAGCATCTCGATGACCTCGGCCGTGGAGCCGGAGAGGGAGACGGCGAAGGCGATGTCGCCCTCACCGAGGAGGGCGGCGCTGGCGAGGGCGTCGTGGACTTCGGTCCAGACCCAGGCGGCGACGCCGGTGCGGTAGAAGCCCATCTGGAGTTCGCGGGCGACGGTGGCGCTGGTGCCGACGCCGTAGACGTCGACGCGGCGGGCGGCGCAGACGCGGGCGGCGACGCGTTCGACGGCGTCGAGGTCGAGGGTGTCCACAGTGTCGCGGAGCATCGCCGCGTCGATGGTGATGAGCTGCTTCAACACCCGGTCGAGGGGGTCGGAGGGGGCGATCTCCTGGCCGATGTTGACGTCCCAGCCGGTCTCGCGGCGGGCGGAGGCGCGTCCCGTTTCGGTTGCGATTGCAACCCTGAGGGCTGCGTAACCGTCATATCCGAGATGGCGGCAGAATCGTGTGATGGTTCCTGGGGAGGTACCGGAGATCTCGGCGAGGTCCATGATCGTGGCCCGCGCCGCGGCTTCGGGGTCGGCCAGTACCTGGTCGGCCACTTTCGACATGGCTTCGGACAGTTCGCTGGCGCCGTGGCGGATCCGTTCGAGGACTCCGGCCGCGGCGGGGGTGCTGGGTGCATCTGGGCTGGTTCGCTCCATTGGCATCCCCTTCGGGAGGTGGATGCAAGAAAAACTATTACCTGTGCCACACTCGTGTCAAGTTCATGAGAATTATTTTTACTGGTTTGCACCGAAGGCGGATACTGCTGGTATCGCAAGGAGCGGGGACCCCAACATGCACGCAAGACTCGCCGTCGGCCTCGACGCCGGCGGGACCAGCAGCCGCGCCGTCCTCATCGACGAGACCGGCGCGGTGCTCGGCACCGGCGCTTCCGGACCGGCCAACCCGGTCGGCGGCGACCGGGAGATCGCGCTGTCCAACATGGCCCTCGCGTTCCAGCGGGCCCTCGGCGGCATCGACCCGGCCGAGGTCGGCTCGGTCTGCGTCGGCACGGCCGGAGCGCTCTCCCTCACCGAGGAGGTGCGCGAACTCTCCGCGGACCTCAAGCGGCGCTTCGCGACCAACTGCGAGGTCCAGGTCGTCTCGGACGCGGTGATCGCGTTCGCGGCCGGATCGTCCGCACCTGACGGCACCGTGGTCGTCTCGGGCACCGGCGCGGTGGCGTTCGCGATCCGCGACCGCGCGCCGGACATGCGCTCGGACGGCTACGGCTGGCTCTTCGGCGACGCCGGATCGGGCTTCTGGCTCGGCCGCGAGGCCGTGCGCGCCGCCCTGCGGCACATCGACGGCAACGGCCCCGGCGGGCGGCTCGTCGAGGCGATCATCGCCGCCATCGCGCCCGACAAGCGGCGCTCGGGTGCGTTGGTGGCCAAGTGCATGGCGGACCCGCCCGTGCGCCTCTCGCGCTTCTCCGCGCTCGTGTGCGAGGCCGCGGACGGCGGCGACCCGGTCGCCGAGTCGATCGTGGCGAGGGCCGTCGGGCACCTCGCCGAATCGGTGTCGTACGTCGTCGACCGCGAACTGCCGATCGTCATGGCGGGCAGCCTCCTCACCCGCCCCACCCCGATCGCCGCGCTGCTCCAGGAGCGGTTCCGGCTCGTCTATCCCAAGGCGGGCATCAGCAAGGCCACCGACCCGGCGATCGGAGCGGCCTGGATGGCCGCCAGCGTCTTCGTCACCGACCCCGAGGCGAGAGTGCGGCTCCACCGCCAGCTCGCCTGGCGGTAAGTCCCTCAGCGCGCCCGAGAGGCGGCCCTCGGCCGCTTCCAGGCGGGCTTTCGCCTCTGCCGCTTCGATACCGAGTTCGAGCATGACGACCGCGGTCTTGACGTGCTCGCCCGAGGCGGCCAGGGCCGCCTCCGCCGCCTCGGCGTCGGCTCCGGTGATCTCGCGGATCATGCGGACCGCCCGCGCGGCCAGCTTCGAGTTCGCGACCCGCATGTCCACCATGTAGTTCCGGTAGACCTTCCCCAAGCGCACCATGCTGATCGTCGAGATCATGTTCAGCACGAACTTCTGCGCCGTGCCCGACTTCAGCCGCGTCGAACCGGCCACGACCTCCGGCCCGACCTCGACCTCGATGCGGTGCTCGGCCACCGCCGACAGGAGCGTGCCCGTGTTGCACGACAACCCGACAGTGAGCGCACCGCGCCGCCGGGCCTCCTCGACCGCCGCGACCACGAACGGGGTCCGCCCGCTCGCGGCCAGGCCCACCACCGCGTCCTCCGGGCCGATGCCCTCGGCCGCCATCGCCGCGACCCCCGCGGCCGCGTCGTCCTCGGTGCCTTCCACCGCACCGCCTTCGGCCGCTTTACCGCCCGCGATGACCGCCTTCACCAGCTCGGGGTCGGTCGAGAACGTCGGCGGGCACTCGGCCGCGTCCATGACCGCCATCCGCCCGGCCGTCCCGGCCCCCACGTACCGCAGCCGCCCGCCCTTCGCGAGCCGCTCGGCCACGGCGTCGATCGCGGCGGCCACCTCGGGGAGCACCGCGGCGACGGCGGCGGGCACGCTCGCGTCGGCCTCGTTCATGGTGCGCGCCAAGTCGAGTGTCGAGAGCGCCTCGATCCCGGCGTACCGGGGATCGGCCTGCTCGGTTGCCAACGCGGCCAGCTGGGTGCGCGCCTCCAGGCGCTCGGTCGTCTCACTCACAGTTGCGAGCCTAGCGCAATGAAATGAATTTTCATCCCACCGGTTAGGAATGAAGAATCGCGCCGCACCATGCCCGGCCCTCCGCAGGTGTACGGTGTCGTCATGCCTGCCAGCCGCACCGACACGCCCAACCTCCTGGTGCTCATCAAGTCCGTCCTGCCTTCGCTCTCGAAGGCGGAGACCAAGGTCGCCCAAGAGATCATCCGCGAGCCCGAGGCCGCCTCGACCCGGACGATCACCGAACTCGCCCGCGCCGCCGGGACCTCCGAGGCCACCGTGGTGCGGTTCTGCCGCTCCCTCGGCCTCGCCGGGCACCGTGAGCTTCGCATGCGCGCCGCACAGGCCGTCATCGGCACCGGCGACGGCCCGGACCGCGAGATCGCGGGCGGCGACATCCCCACGGGCGCCGACATGTCCCGCATCATCGCCACCGTCTCGTACGCCGACGTCGGCGCGATCACCGACACCGCCAACGCCCTCGACACGGCCGCTTGCGAAGCGGCCGTAGCGGCCCTCGCCGCCGCCGGGCGCATCGACGTCTTCGGCGTCGAGGCCTCCGGGATCGTCGCCGCCGACCTCGTCAAGAAGCTCCACCGCATCGGTGCGACCGCGTTCTCCTGGCCCGACGTGCACGCCGCGCTCGTCGCCACCGCGCTCGCGGGCCCCAAGGACGTCGCCGTCGCGATCTCCCACTCCGGGGCCACGACCGAGACCGTCGAGTTCCTCGAATCGGCCCGCGACAGGGAGGCGGTCACGATCGCCATCACCAACCACGCGCGCTCGCCCCTCGCCAAGGCCGCCAACCTCGTCCTCACCACCGCCGCCCGCGAGACCACGTTCCGCTCGGGCGCGACAGTCAGCCGGATCGCCCAGCTCATGGTCGTCGACTGCCTCTTCGTAGGTGTCGCCGCCAAGCAGCGCAAGCGGACCGCGAAAGCCCTCGCCGCTACAGCGGCAGCGGTATCAGGCCGCCAACGCGCCTGAACACGCCGGACGGCGGGGGCCCACCAGGCCCCCGCCGTCCGGTGTGGGTGCGGGATTACGTGTTGTTGGCGAGGGCCAGCAGGCGGTCCCTCGCGCCGTTGAAGTGGTCGCGGTCGACGTTGCCGGAGATGCCCGAGACCGAGCCGGTCGCGGTGTACTGCCAGAACGTCCAGGTCGTCGAGCTCCAGCCCGCCGGGAGCGTCGGGGTCGTGGCGCCCCAGTGGGCGATCCACAGCGGACTCTTCGAGGCCATGCCCGTCCACGAGCCGGTGCACGAGTTCCACCACGAAGCGGTCGTATAGATGACCACGTCCCGGCCGGTGCGCGTCTTGTACCGGTTGTAGAAGTCGGTGATCCACGTGCGCATCTGGGTGGTGGTCAGGCCGTAGCAGGCCGCGCCCGAGGGCGGGGCCTCCAGGTCGACCGCGCCGGGCAGCGTCAGGTTGTCCGCCGACCACGCGCCGCCGTTGCTGGCGAAGTAGTCCGCCTGCGCGGTGCCGCTGGAGGAGTTCGGGCGGGCGAAGTGGTACGCGCCGCGGATGACGCCGGCCGCGTGCGCCGCCGGGTAGTTCGTGTTGAACCGCGGGTCCTTGTAGGTGGTGCCCTCGGTGGCCTTGATGTAGGCCCACTGGACGCCGGAGTTGCGCACCGAGGTCCAGTTGATCGCGCCCTGGTAGTTCGAGACGTCGATCCCGGCGGTGCGCGTCTGCGCCTGCGCCGGGCTCGCGACGGCGAGTCCGGCGGCGGTCAGGACGGCGGCCGCGAAGAGCACGACGGCGGCCCGGAGGCCGCTCCGAGAGGGTTTTCTGAGGGTGGGGAAGAGGGTCACTTTTACTCCCTGCTTGTGAGGAGATCAGTGGATTGGGAGGAGTGCACGGTTTTGCACCCGGAACCCAGTATGAAGATAAGCTCCACAGAGAGTCAAGCGTGTGAAAATAACTTTCTACTACGCGAGCATGAACGACTACGTGTAGTTCAGGCCGTGCCCGAACGCGAACACGGTCGTGCCGTCCGCACCGGGCACGTCGACCGGGAGCGTTCCGGTCGGGTTGAGCGCTCCGGTGACGACCTTCGCCAGGGACGCAAGGGAAACGGCCGTGTACGAATAGGAGGCCAGGCTCGCGTTCACCGCGCTGTGCCGGGCCGCGTCGTAGGGCGTGCCGACGGCGGCGGTCACGACCGGGACGCCGGTCTTCACGAGCTCGGCGACCAGCTTCGCCTGCGCGCCACCGGCTTCCACGTTGAAGGTCGAGACGACGACGAGCCCCCGGCCCTTCGCGGCCTCCACGGCGGCCTTGATCTGGTCCGTGTCGGGCTCTTCGCCGGTGACGAGCGTTTCCGCTTGCAAGCCTTCGGTGTTGAGGGCTTCGGTCAGGCGGGCGGTGGTGTTCTCGCCCCAACCGGTGACAAGGACCTTGCCGGTCTTGAACGGCAGCGTCCCGTCGTTGGCGAGCAGCGTGATCGAGCGGTCGGCGATGTCAGTAGCGACCGCCTGGTGCTCGGCCGAGCCGACCACGCCGGTCCCAGCGGGATCGGTCCCTGAGTCGTCGACGATGCCCCGCGCGAACTTGAGCGCCAGCAGGCGCCGCACGGAAGCGTCGATGCGCTCCTCGGTCAGCTCACCTGAAGCGACGGCGGCGAGCACCGACTCGTACGCGAGCGGGAAATCAGGCGGCATGAGCAGCATGTCCACCCCGGCCTGCAGCGCCATCACCGGCACCCGCTCGTCCCCGTACTCGGAGCGGACCCCTTCCATCTCAAGGGAATCGGTGACGATGACGCCCTCGAAGCCGAGCCGCTCGCGCAGCAGGCCCGTGAGGATCGGCGCCGACAGCGTGGCGGGCTTCAGCGAGTCGTCGAGCGCCGGGAACTGCAGGTGCCCCGACATGACCATGTCGGTCCCGGCCGCGATCGCGGCCGTGAACGGCGGGGCGTCGATCCGCTCCCACTCCTCGGCGGTGTGCGTGATGACCGGCAGGCCCAGGTGGCTGTCCGTGCCCGTGTCGCCGTGGCCCGGGAAGTGCTTGGCGGACACCGCGACTCCCCCGGCCTGGTAGCCGCCGGTCTGCGCGGTCGTGAACTCGGCGACGAGCGCCGGGTCGGAACTGAAGGACCGCACCCCGATCACGGGGTTCTGAGGGTCCACGTTCACGTCGGCGTCCGGCGCGAAGTTGAGGTTCAGGCCCATGGCGCGCAGCTCGGTGCCCGCCGCCTCGGCCGCCTGGTTCGCGGCCTCGACGTCCCGGGTCGCGCCCAGCGGCATCGCCCCGGGGAACTGCGTCGCGGGCGCGCCGATCCGCACCACCGGGCCGTACTCCTGGTCGGTCGCGATGAACAGCGGCACGACCGCAGCGTCCTGGAGGCCGTTCGACAGCGCCACGACCTGGTCAGGATCGTGGAGGCCGTTGGCCCAGTCGAAGTAGATGATCCCGCCGGGCTTGAACTCGGCCACGAACGCTGCGCCGTTGTCCGCCCCGAGCCGCTCGCGGTTCGAGTCGACCGCGTCGGCCTGGTCGGTATCGGCCGTCTCGCCGTGCACGTACACCATGAAGAGCTGGCCGACCTTGTCTTCCAAGGACATCGCCGCCAACTGCTCCTCGACCCAGTCCGGCGTCACCGCCACGGGCTCGTCCGGCTCCTCGTCCTCACCGCGCCGCGACGCCTCGGCGATCACGGCGCCGCCGCCTATGACCGCGAAGGCCCCGGCGACACTCGACACGAGCACGGTCTTGCGGGAGAGTTTCGGCGAACGCACCCGCCCATCCTGGCGCAGCCCCGCCACACCCGCAAGCGCGACCCGCGCCCGGACCCGCCCGAATCACACCCGCATACAACAAAAAGCCGGGAAGGAGCGGATGCTCCTCCCCGGCTTTCAAAGCCGTTCTAAGAACTTAGAACTTGAGGCCGTTCTCGCGGGCGGCGTCGGCCAGGGCCGCAACGCGGCCGTGGTACTTGACGCCACCGCGGTCGAACACGACCGCTTCGACACCGGCGGCCTTGGCACGCTCGGCGACGAGCTTGCCGACCTCGGTCGCCTTCGCGGTCTTGTCGCCCTCGAAGGCGCGCAGACCAGGCTCCACCGTCGACGCGGCGGCCAGCGTACGGCCCGTCACGTCGTCGATGACCTGGGCCACGATGTGCTTCGAGGAGCGGAAGACCGCCAGGCGCGGCTGAGCGGCCGTGCCGGTGATCTTCTTGCGACCACGGAAGTGACGCCGGTTCTTGCCGATCCGGCGACGCTCGGAGACCGAGCCGGACGGGCGGCGGTTTTCGAGTTTGCTCGCCATTACTTACCTGCCTTCCCGGCCTTGCGGCGGATGCGCTCGTCGACGTACTTGACGCCCTTGCCCTTGTAGGGCTCCGGCGGACGCAGACGACGGATGTTCGACGCGACCTGGCCGACGAGCTGCTTGTCGATGCCCTCGACGTGCAGCAGGGTCGGCTTCTCGACCGTGAACGAGATCCCCTCCGGGGCGTCGACCTGGATGGTGTGGGAGAAGCCGAGGCTCATCTCCACGCCCTTGCCCTTGGCGACGGCCCGGTAACCGGTGCCGTTGATCTCGAGGGACTTCTTGTAGCCCTCCGAGACGCCGACGACCAGGTTGTTGACGAGGCTGCGCGCGAGGCCGTGCAGGGCCCGCGACTTGCGCTCGTCGTTGGGGCGGGTGACTTCGAGCGACCCGTCCTCGTTCTTCTCGATGGCGATCGGCTCGGGCAGCTCGATGCTGAGCTGGCCCTTGGGGCCCTTCACGGTCACCGTCGCACCGTCGATCTTGACGTCGACGCCGGAGGGCACCAGAATCGGCTGCTTCCCAATGCGGGACATGCTTATACCCTCCTGCTACCAGACGTAGGCGATGACTTCGCCGCCCACGCCGCGCTTGCGAGCCTGACGGTCCGTCAGCAGGCCCTGGGACGTGGACACGATGGCCACACCCAGGCCGCCGAGGACGCGCGGCAGCTCAGTGGACTTGGCGTAGACCCGCAGGCCCGGCTTGGAGACGCGGCGCAGGCCCGCAAGGGACCGCTCGCGGCGCTCGCCGAACTTCAGGTCGATGACCAAGGTCTTGCCGACTTTGCCCTCTTCAGGGTCCACGACGGTCCACTCGGCGATGTAGCCCTCCTGCTTGAGGACCTCCGCGATGGAGGCCTTCATCTTGGAGTGCGGCATCTTGAGCTGGTCGTGGTACGCCTGGTTGGCGTTCCGCAGACGGGTCAGCATGTCTGCGATCGGGTCGGTCATTGTCATTAGCGTTGTTTACCTTTCTCACCCCGGTTCCCCGCTGCGTCTGCTTCGCAGCCGCGGCAGGGCCTGTGGCGATCGACAGTATTTTTTGGCCGGCGGAGCCGGGCAATAGGCCTGGAGTTACCAGGAAGCCTTGTGGACGCCCGGGAGTTCACCCGCGTGGGCCATGTCGCGCACGCAGACGCGGCACAGGCCGAACTTGCGGTAGACGGCCTTCGGCCGGCCGCACTTCTGGCAGCGGGTGTAGGCGCGCACGGCGAACTTCGGCTTCCGCTTGGCCTTCGCGATGAGGGCTTTCTTCGCCATTAGTCGTTCTCCTTGAACGGGAAGCCGAGCAGCTTCAGGAACGCCCGGCCTTCGTCGTCGGTCTTCGCGGTGGTCACCAGCGTGATGTCCATACCGCGAACCCGGTCGATCTTGTCCTGGTCGATCTCGGGGAACACGCTCTGCTCGGTGAGACCGAAGGTGTAGTTCCCGTTGCCGTCGAACTGCTGGTCCGAGAGACCGCGGAAGTCGCGGATGCGCGGCAGCGCGATCGCCAGGAGGCGGTCGAGGAACTCCCACATGCGGTCGCCGCGGAGGGTGACCTTCGCGCCGATCGCCTGGCCCTCACGCAGCTTGAACTGCGCGATCGACTTCTTCGCCCGGCGGACGAGGGGCTTCTGACCGGTGATGGTCGTCAGGTCCTCGAGCGCGCCGTTGATGAGCTTGGAGTCGCGAGCGGCCTCGCCGACACCCATGTTGACCACGATCTTCGTCAGACCGGGGATCTGGTGGATGTTGACGTACTTGAACTGGTCCTGCAGCGCGGGCCTGATGTCGGACCGGTAGGTCGCCTTCAGACGCGGCTGGATCTTCTCTGCAACGTCAGTCATTACAGGTCCTTACCCGTCCGCTTCGAAACGCGGACCTTGCGGCCGTCCTCGCCGAACCGGTAGCCCACGCGGGTGGGCTGGTTGTCGGCGTCGAGGACCTGCACGTTCGAGATGTGGATCGCGGCTTCCTGCACCACGATGCCACCGGTCCTCGAACCGCGCGCGGTCTGCCCGGCCTTGGTGTGCTTGGTGATGCGGTTGACGCCCTCGACGAGCACGCGCTCGCGCTCGGGGTACGCCTCCAGCACCAGTCCCTCGGCACCCTTGTCCTTGCCTGCGATGACGCGGACTCGGTCGCCCTTCTTGATCTTCATCTCTTACAGCACCTCCGGTGCGAGGGAGATGATCTTCATGAACTGCTTGTCGCGCAGTTCGCGGGCGACCGGCCCGAAGATACGGGTCCCTCGCGGTTCGCCGTCCTTGACGAGGACGGCGGCGTTCTCGTCGAACTTGATGTACGTGCCGTCGGGACGGCGCGTCTCCTTGACCGTGCGAACGATGACGGCCTTGACGACGTCACCCTTCTTCACTCCGGCACCCGGAGTGGCGTCCTTGACGGTGGCCACGATCGTGTCGCCGATACCGGCGTAGCGTCGGCCGGAGCCGCCGAGGACACGGATGCACAGGATCTCCCGCGCACCGGTGTTGTCGGCGACCTTGAGCCGCGACTCTTGCTGAATCACGTCCCGATCCCCCTACTTCGCCTTCTCGAGGATCTCGACGATGCGCCAACGCTTGGACTTGGACAGCGGACGGGTCTCCATGATGGAGACGCGGTCGCCGATCCCGGCCTCGTTGTTCTCGTCGTGAGCCTTGTACTTCTTGTTGGACCGGATGACCTTGCCGTAAAGCGGGTGCTTCTTGCGGTCCTCGACCTCGACGACAGCGGTCTTGTCCATCTTGTCGCCGACGACCATGCCCTCGAGCACCTTGCGTCGGCCGCGAGTCTGAGTTTCCTCGCTCACTTCTCAACCTCCTCGGGCGCGGAGCTGAGACCCAGCCGGCGCTCGTTCATGACGGTGTAGATCCGCGCGATCTCCTTGCGGACCAGACCGAGCTCGTGGTTGTTCTCCAGCTGGCCCGTAGCGTTACGGACCCGCAGGTTGAACAGCTCTTCCTTCTTCTCCACGAGCTTCGCCTGGAGTTCCTTGTCGTTGAGCTCGCGCAGCTCACCGGTGTCGATACCAGTAGCCATGACTACTCACCTGCCCCTTCGCGAGAGACGATGCGGCACTTCATCGGCAGCTTGTGGATCGCACGCTGCAGCGCCTCGTGGGCGATCTCCTCGGTGGGATACGAAAGCTCGAACATGACGCGGCCGGGCTTGACGTTGGCCACCCAGAATTCGGGCGAACCCTTACCGGAACCCTGACGGGTCTCGGCGGGCTTCTTCGTGATCGCACGGTCCGGGAAGATCGTGATCCAGACCTTGCCGCCACGCTTGATGTGGCGGGTCATCGCGATACGCGCGGACTCGATCTGGCGGTTGGTCACGTAGCTGTGCTCCAGCGCCTGGATGCCGTACTCGCCGAAGGAGACCTTCGTGCCGCGAGTGGCCTTGCCCTTGCGCTTCGGAGCGTGAGGCTTCCGGTAACCGCGCGGCGGTTTCCGTGGCATGAGCATGTCGCTTAGCCCTCCTGCTTCTCAGACTCGGCGGGCGCGGCGGCAGCGGCCTCGGCAGGCTGAGCGGCGCCACGGCCACCACGGCCGCGTCCGCCACGGGCGGCGCCGGCTCCGCCACGGCCACCACGGCCGCCGCGGTCGGGACCGGAGTCCCGGCGACGCTGCACCTGCTCGGCCTGCTCCTTGAGCGTGGCCTCACCCTTGTAGATCCACACCTTCACGCCGATACGGCCGAAGGTCGTGGCGGCCTCGAACAGGCCGTAGTCGATGTTCGCGCGCAGCGTGTGCAGCGGGACCTGGCCCTCGCGGTACTGCTCCGAACGGCTCATCTCGGCGCCGCCGAGGCGGCCCGAGCACTGCACCTTGATGCCCTTCACGGTCGGGTTGCGCATGGCCGACTGAATGGCCTTGCGCATCGCGCGACGGAAGTTGACACGGCTGGACAGCTGCTCGGCCACACCCTGGGCGACGAGCTGAGCGTCGATGTCGGGGTTCTTGACCTCGATGATGTTCAGCTGGACCTGCTTGCCGGTCAGCTTCTCCAGGTTGCCGCGCAGACGATCGGCCTCGGCGCCTTTACGGCCGATGACGATGCCCGGGCGGGCGGTGTGGATGTCGACGCGGACCCGCTCGCGGGTGCGCTCGATGTCGACCTTGCTGATGCCGGCGCGCTCGAGACCCTTGGTCATGAGCTGGCGGATCTTGACGTCCTCACCGACGTAGTCGGCGTACTCCTTGTCGGCGTACCAACGCGAGGTCCAGTCGGCGCTGATGCCGAGGCGGTACCCGTGCGGGTGGATCTTCTGCCCCATTAGGCGTTCTCCTCCTTCTCAGCGTTTTCGTTGGACTGCACGTCGGCCTCGACCGGCTTCGCGGCGGCCTTGGGCCGGCGAACCGAGGGAGAAGCGGACTGCTTGGCCTGGACCGACTCGACCACCACGGTGATGTGGCTGGTGCGCTTGTTGATCCGGTAGGCGCGACCGTGGGCGCGCGGACGGTACCGGCGCATGGTCGGGCCCTCGTCGACCTTGATCTCGGACACCAGAAGCGATTCCGGGTCGAGACCGAGGTTGTTCTCGGCGTTCGCCTGAGCCGACGCGATGACCTTGTAGACCACTTCGGCCGCGCTGAAAGGCGCGAACTCCAGGGTCGTCAAGGCCTCGTCCACAGGCAGGCCACGCACGAGGTCGACGACGCGGCGCGCCTTGCGAGGTGCTACGCGGACGTACCGCGCCACCGCGCGCGCCTTCGGAGCCTCCTGCTCCACTGTTGCCATCGTTCTAATCCTTCGTTCGTTTCTCAAAGCCCGTGGCCTAGCGGCGACGGCTCTTCCGGTCGTCCTTCTCGTGCCCGCGGAACGTGCGGGTGGGAGCGAACTCGCCGAGCTTGTGCCCGACCATGTTCTCCGTGACGTAGACCGGAACGTGCTTGCGACCGTCGTGCACGCCGAAGGTCAGCCCGATGAAGTCCGGGGTGATCGTCGAGCGGCGCGACCAGGTCTTGATGACGTTCTTGCTCTTGGTCTCGATCGCGACGTCCACCTTCTTCTGCAGGTGGTCGTCGATGAACGGGCCCTTCTTGAGGCTGCGAGCCATGGACTACTTCCCCCGCTTCCGGTTGACGTTGCGACGACGGACGATGAGCCGGTCGTTCGGGTGGTTCCGCTTGCGGGTGCGGCCCTCGGGCTTGCCCTGCGGGTTCACCGGGTGACGACCACCGGACGTCCGGCCCTCGCCACCACCGTGCGGGTGGTCGACGGGGTTCATGACGACACCGCGGACGGTCGGGCGCCAGCCCTTCCAGCGCATGCGGCCGGCCTTGCCCCAGTTGATGTTGCCCTGCTCGGCGTTGCCGACTTCACCGACGGTGCCGCGGCAGGTGACCTGGACCAGGCGGATCTCACCGGAAGGCATGCGCAGGTGCGCGTACTTGCCTTCACGGGCGAGCAGCTGGATCGAGGCGCCGGCGGAGCGACCGAGGGCGGCGCCGCCGCCCGGCTTGAGCTCCACCGCGTGGATCGTGGTACCGACCGGGATGTGACGCAGCTCCAGCGAGTTGCCGGGCTTGATGTCGGCCTCCGGGCCGTTCTCGATCACGTCACCCTGCTTGATGCCCTTGGGGGCCAGGATGTAGCGCTTCTCGCCGTCCGCGTAGTGCAGCAGCGCGATGTTGGCGGTGCGGTTCGGGTCGTACTCGATGTGAGCGACCTTCGCCGGCACGCCGTCCTTGTCGTGGCGACGGAAGTCGATCACGCGGTAACGGCGCTTGTGGCCGCCACCGCGGTGACGGGTCGAGATCTTGCCCGAGTTGTTGCGGCCGCCGGTCTTGGAGATCGGGCGCAGCAGCGACTTCTCGGGGGTCGAGCGGGTGATCTCGGCGAAGTCGGAGACGCTCGAACCGCGACGACCCGGGGTCGTCGGCTTGTACTTGCGAATAGCCATTGCTTCTTGCTCCTACGAGATCTGTCCGCCGAAGATCTCACCCAGGCGACCGGGGTCGCCTTCCACGGTGATGATCGCGTGCTTGACACTCTTGCGCTGACCCCAGCCGGTACGGGTGCGCTTGCGCTTGCCCGAGCGGTTCAGGGTGTTGACGCTCTTGACGTCCACGTTGAAGATCTGCTTGACGGCGATCTTGATGTGGCTCTTGTTGGCGCGCGGGTCGACCTCGAAGGTGTACTTGCCCTCACCCAGCAGGGTGTAGGTCTTCTCCGAGATGACCGGCTTGATGATGATGTCGCGCGGGTCGGCGACGGTCACTTCGCTCACGCCGCGACCTCCTGCTCAGTGCGGTCAGCGATGAACGCCTCGATGGCGGCCTCGCTGAACACGATGTCGACGTTGTTGAGCACGTCGTAGGTGTTGACCTGGCCCCAGTCGAGCAGGTGCACCTCGGGCAGGTTCCGCAGGCTCAGGGCCGCGGTCTGCTCGTCGCGCGTGAGGACCACGAGGACCTTGGAGGCCTCGGTGATCGCCGCGAGCGCAGCCTGGACGGTCTTCGTCTTGGGCGCGTCGCCCTCGATGAAGGCGTCGATGACGTGCACGTTCTCGCCGCGCACCCGGTCGGTGAGGGCACCCGCGAGAGCGGCGGCCTTCATCTTCTTGGGCGTGCGCTCGGCGTACGAACGCGGCTGCGGGCCGTGGACGACGCCGCCGCCGGCGAACTGCGGCGCGCGGATCGAGCCCTGACGGGCGCGGCCGGTGCCCTTCTGGCGGTACGGCTTCTTGCCGCCGCCGCGGACTTCACCGCGGGTCTTGGTCTTGGCCGAGCCCGTGCGGGCGGCGGCCAGCTGCGCCGTGACGACCTGGTGCATGAGCGGGATGTTCGGCTCGACGTCGAAGATCGACGCGGGGAGCTCGATGGTCTTACCCGTCTCCTTGCCAGAGGCGTTCTTGACGTTGATTTCGAGGCTCATGGTTATGCCACCTGCTTGACTGCCGTGCGGACGAGCACCAGGCCGTTCTTCGGCCCGGGGATGGCGCCCACGATGAGCAGCAGACCGCGCTCGGCGTCGACCGCCTGGATGCGCAGGTTCTGCGTGGTGTGACGGGCGTGGCCCATCCGGCCGGCCATGCGCATGCCCTTGAAGACGCGGCCCGGGGTGGCGCAGCCACCGATCGAACCGGGCGCGCGGTGCACCTTGTGCGCACCGTGGCTGGCGGGGAGACCGCCGAAGCCGTGGCGCTTCATGACGCCCGCGAAGCCCTTGCCCTTGGTCGTGCCGGTGACGTCCACGATCTGGCCGGCCTCGAAGGCCGTGGCCTCGATGGTCTGGCCGAGCTCGTAGTCGGCGGCGTCCGAGGTGCGCAGTTCGACGAGGTGGCGACGCGGAGCGACACCGGCCTTCTCGAAGTGGCCCTGGAGCGGCTTCGTCACGTTCTTGAGTTTGATGTCGCCGAAGCCCAGCTGCACGGCCGAGTAGCCGTCGATGTCGGGCTTGCGAACCTGGGTGACCACGTTCGGGCCGGCCTGCACCACAGTGACCGGAACGGCGCGGCCGTTCTCGTCCCAAACCTGGGTCATGCCGAGCTTGGTGCCCAGGATTCCCTTGATCTGCCTGTCCATTGGTCCCCTACAGCTTGATCTCGATGTCGACGCCGGCCGGGAGGTCAAGGCGCATCAACGAGTCGACCGTCTTGGGGGTCGGGTCGAGAATGTCGATGAGGCGCTTGTGCGTGCGCATCTCGAAGTGCTCGCGCGAGTCCTTGTACTTGTGCGGCGACCGGATCACGCAGAAGCGGTTGATCTCAGTCGGCAGCGGCACCGGCCCGGAGATGGCAGCACCGGTACGGGTGACCGTCTCCACGATCTTGCGGGCCGAGGAGTCCACGACCTCGTGGTCGTAGGCCTTCAGCCTGATGCGGATCTTCTGTCCCGCCATGTGTCCTTACCTAACGTAAATTGGCTGTTCAGACCGCTCCACGCGGTCGGGCGTGTCGCGAGTGCGAGACTGGCTTGGGCACAGCAGTGCCTCTCGCTGGTCTCTTTGGCTCGCCCGCCTGCCCGTCGTGAAACGGTCCCTCTCAGCACCTACGAGTGCCTACTCGGGCCCGCGGGCCGGGCGTGAGCACCGGTGTCCATCGCAGTGCACAGCACTGGGAACGCCGGAGCGTACGCAACCTGAATATTATGCCTGCTCCCCCGTTCACCCAGCAAGCTGGGGTCGGGCAACAGTGGGACAGGTTACGCGTATGCGTGGTGTCCGCGTCTCAGGCGCCGGACCGGAGGGTATCGCCGGTCACCGCGCGCCCAGAATGAGACGCAAGTAAACCGGGGTGGCTCTCAGCGAGCCACCCCGGCACTAGGTCTTACTTGAGGACCTTGGTGACGCGGCCGGAGCCGACCGTGCGGCCACCCTCGCGGATCGCGAAGAGCAGACCCTCGTCCATGGCGATGGGCTGGATGAGCTCCACCTTCATGTCGGTGTTGTCACCCGGCATGACCATCTCGGTGCCCTCGGGGAGGGTCACGACGCCGGTCACGTCGGTGGTCCGGAAGTAGAACTGCGGACGGTAGTTGTTGAAGAACGGCGTGTGGCGGCCGCCCTCGTCCTTGGACAGGATGTAGACCGCAGCCTCGAAGTCGGTGTGCGGGGTGGTCGTGCCAGGCTTGACGGCGACCATGCCGCGCTCGACCTCTTCGCGCTTGGTGCCGCGGAGCAGGAGGCCCACGTTCTCACCGGCGCGCGCGTCGTCGAGGGTCTTGCGGAACATCTCGATGGCGGTGACCTTGGTCTTGATCGCGCCCTCGCGGATGCCGACGATCTCGACTTCCTCGTTGGGGAGGAGCACACCGCGCTCCACACGACCGGTGACCACGGTGCCGCGGCCCGTGATGGTGAAGACGTCCTCGATCGGCATGAGGAACGGCAGGTCGGTCGCGCGCTCCGGCTCCGGGACCGAGTCGTCGACGGCCTGCATCAGGTCGGCGACGGCGTTGACCCACTTCTCTTCGCCCTCGAGGGCGCCGAGCGCGGAGACCTGGACCACGGGAGCGTCGTCGCCCGGGAAGCCCTGGTCGGACAGCAGCTCGCGGACCTCCATCTCGACGAGCTCGAGGATTTCCTCGTCGTCGACCATGTCGGACTTGTTGAGCGCCACGACGACGTAAGGAACGCCGACCTGGCGGGCGAGCAGGACGTGCTCGCGGGTCTGCGGCATGGGGCCGTCAGCGGCGGACACGACCAGGATCGCGCCGTCCATCTGGGCAGCACCGGTGATCATGTTCTTGATGTAGTCGGCGTGCCCGGGGCAGTCGACGTGCGCGTAGTGACGGGCCTCGGTCTGGTACTCGACGTGCGAGATCGAGATCGTGATACCGCGCTGGCGCTCCTCGGGAGCGTTGTCGATCTCGTCGAACGGCGTGTACGGGTTCAGGTCCGGGAACTTGTCGTGCAGGACCTTGGTGATCGCCGCGGTGAGCGTGGTCTTGCCGTGGTCGACGTGACCGAGCGTGCCGATGTTCACGTGCGGCTTAGTGCGCTCGAACTTTTCCTTTGCCACTTCGTCCTCCTGTGGACTGGGTAAATCTGGTTTGACTTATCTAGGACCCATTGCGTCGCTTTGGAATAGCAACACCGCTGCTGGCAACAGGTGGTCAGCGGGCGGGCGCCCAGGCTTGGGCGCCCAGTCCGCTTACTCGCCTGTCGCCTTGGCGATGATCTCCTTGGCGACGTTCGCCGGGACTTCGGCGTAGGTGTCGAACTGCATCGAGTAGTTCGCACGCCCGGCAGTCTTCGACCGGAGGTCGCCGACGTAGCCGAACATCTCCGAGAGCGGCACGCGGGCGGTGACCGTGCGGTCGTTGCCCCGCTCGCCCATCTCCTGGATCATGCCGCGACGGGAGTTGATGTCGCCGATGACATCGCCCATGTTGTCCTCAGGGCAGATGACCTCGACGGCCATGACGGGTTCGAGGATCACCGGACGAGCCCGCTTCGCGGCCTCCTTCAGCGCCATACGACCCGCGATCTTGAAGGCCATCTCCGAAGAGTCGACCTCGTGGTACTGACCGTCGATCAGTTCCATCTTGACGCCGACCAGCGGGTAGCCCGCCAGCACGCCGTCCGGCATCGCGGACTCCGCGCCGGCCTTGACCGACGGGATGTACTCGCGCGGGATGCGGCCACCGGTGATCTTGTCGTCGAACTGGAAGATCTCGTCCTCGTTCGACTTCATCTCCAGCGGTTCGAGGTTGACGAGCACGCGCGCGAACTGACCGGAACCACCGGTCTGCTTCTTGTGCAGGTACTCGACCTTCTCCACCCGCTGGGTGATGGTCTCGCGGTAGGCGACCTGGGGCTTGCCGATGTTCGCCTCGACGCCGAACTCCCGCTTGATGCGGTCGACCATGATGTCGAGGTGCAGCTCGCCCATGCCCGAGAGCACGGTCTGGCCGGTCTCCTCGTCGGTCTGGACCCGGAAGGTCGGGTCCTCTTCGGCGAGGCGCTGGATGGCGGTGCCCAGCTTGTCCTGGTCGGCCTTCGACTTCGGCTCGATGGCCACGTCGATCACCGGCTCCGGGAAGATCATCGACTCCAGGATCACCTGGTGGTTCGAGTCGCTGAGCGTGTCACCGGTGGTGGTGCCCTTCAGGCCCTGCACCGCGATGATGTCGCCCGCCTGCGCCGACCCGCGCTCTTCGCGCTTGTTGGCGTGCATCTGGTAGATCTTGCCGATGCGCTCTTTGCGGCTCTTGGTCGAGTTGATGACCTGAGTGCCCGACTCCACGGTGCCCGAGTAGATCCGGACGTAGGTGAGCCGACCGAGGTGCTTGTCGGTCTGGATCTTGAACGCCAGGCCCGCGAAGGGCTCGTCGACGTCCGGGTGACGCTCGGCCGGGGTCTCGTTGTCGGTGAGGGTCCCCTTGATGGCCGGGATGTCGAGCGGGCTCGGCAGGTAGTCCACGACCGCGTCGAGCAGGGGCTGGACGCCCTTGTTCTTGAACGCGGTACCGCAGAGCACCGGGTTGATCAGGTTGGCGATCGTGGCCTTGCGGATCGCGGCCTTGACATCGGCGACCGAGATCTCCTCGCCCTCCAGGAAGCGCTCGGCGAACTCGTCGTCGGCGTCCGAGAGGGTCTCGAGCAGCTTCTCGCGGTACTCCGCGGCCTGGTCGGCCAGGTCCGCGGGGATCTCCTCGACGGTGTACTCCTCGCCGAGACCGGTCTCGCCGCGCCACACCTTGGCGTGCATCTCGACCAGGTCGACGACGCCGATGAAGTCGGCCTCGTTCCCGATCGGGAGCTGGATCACCGCGGTGTTGGAGTTGAGGCGGTCCTGCATCATCTCGACGCAGCGGAAGAAGTTCGCGCCGGTGCGGTCGAGCTTGTTGACGAAGCACATACGAGGAACGTCGTACTTGTTCGCCTGACGCCAGACGTTCTCGGTCTGCGGCTCCACGCCCGCGACACCGTCGTAGACGGCGATGGCGGAGTCGAGCACGCGCAGCGAACGCTCCACCTCGACGGTGAAGTCGACGTGGCCGGGCGTGTCGATGATCTGGATGATGTTCTCGCCCCAAGAACACTTGGTGGCGGCGGAGGTGATGGTGATACCACGCTCCTGCTCCTGCTCCATCCAGTCCATGGTCGCGGCGCCGTCGTGGACCTCACCGATCTTGTGCGACACACCGGTGTAGTACAGGATGCGCTCGGTGGTGGTCGTCTTGCCGGCGTCGATGTGGGCCATGATGCCGATGTTGCGGAGCAGGGCGAGTTCCGCGTTAGCTTTGTTAGCCACGATCTCTCAGTCTCTCTGCGACTACCAGCGGTAGTGCGCGAATGCCTTGTTGGAATCGGCCATCTTGTGCGTGTCCTCGCGCTTCTTGACCGCGGCGCCGAGGCCGTTCGAAGCGTCCAGGATCTCGTTCGTCAGACGCTCGACCATGCTCTTCTCGCGGCGGTCGCGGGAGTACCCGACCAGCCAGCGGAGGCCGAGGGTCGTGGCGCGCTGCGGGCGCACGTCGACCGGCACCTGGTAGGTGGCGCCACCGACACGGCGGGAGCGGACCTCGAGGGTGGGCTTGACGTTGTCGAGCGCACGCTTGAGGATCACCACGGGGTCCGAGTCGGCCTTCTTGCGGCAGTTCTCGAGGGCTTCGTAGACGATGCGCTCGGCGAGGCGGCGCTTGCCGTCCTTGAGGACCTTGTTGATGAGCTGGGTGACGAGCACCGAGTTGTAGACCGGGTCGGCGGTAAGCGGCCGGCGCGGCGCGGGACCTTTACGCGGCATGCTTACTTCTCCTTCTTCGCGCCGTAGCGGCTGCGGGCCTGCTTGCGGTCACGGACACCCTGGGTGTCGAGCGCGCCGCGGATGATCTTGTAGCGGACACCGGGGAGGTCGCGGACACGACCGCCGCGGACCAGCACGATGGAGTGCTCCTGCAGGTTGTGACCCACACCCGGGATGTAGGCGGTGACCTCGGTGCCGTTCATGAGGCGCACGCGGGCGACCTTGCGCATAGCCGAGTTCGGCTTCTTGGGCGTCGTGGTGTACACGCGCGTGCACACGCCGCGGGCCTGCGGGCTGCCCTTCAGCGCGGGCGTCTTGGTTTTGCTGGTCTTGGCCTTGCGGCCGTTGCGGACCAGCTGCTGGATGGTTGGCACTGAGGCGAACCCCTCTCAACAGTCGACGGTTGCGTATTCCTGGCTTGCGGCGCCACCTGTCCCCCAGATCACTCTTTCCGGGCCCCTAAAGGACCAGGTCAGTGACGTGGGTTTCCGTCCCCCGCGTTCGGGCGTGTCGCGTCTCTCCGGACCCATACCGGCAGGCGAGGCAGACCGAGGTCGGCCGTCGTGCAGGTTCAGACGCGTTCGCGAACGGACCCATCAGGGCCGGCCATGACGACCGTGTTCACGAAGCCCCCAGTGCGAGGGATGCGTGCCGATGACGCCAGCTGACGGGATCAGATCCCGTCGTCTTGCAGGCACGCAACCTGGCCTGGCTCTCACGGGGACCAAGCTGCCGGAGTTGACAGGGCCACCATGCCGCTCAAAGCGGTGTCCAGGCGCAAGGGAAAAGCCTACCTAGCCTAACGAACAAGGTCAAAGCCGTTTTCGCCCCGCAAGGTATCCGTGTTCAGTGTCACGGATGCTCGTGGAGGAAGGCCCTGGCCTGCTCGTTCGGTGCGGTAGACACACCGTGGCCTATATTAGCTCGCGATGCGGGACGCGCCCGCGCGGGATGCCTCATCAGAGGCGCTGTTCACCAGCAGTTCCCTCAGGCGTCAGCCTGAAACGGCGACGCCCCCGCCATAGCTCGCTCCCCCGGCCTCCCGAGCCAGCGAGACCACCCAGACGAGCAACGCGGCGACCACTACAGCAGAAGCGATCCCGATGGCGATCCAGGAGAGCCGCCGAATACCGGGCAACCGCGACGCGCCGAGCAGGAACCCTTCCGACGCACGGATATCGGCCTCCGCCTGCCGCGCGAGCATCAGCGCGATGACTGCAGGAACAGCCCCGCCAACGAAGAGCGACAAGGCGACACCGATGCCCGCGAGCAGCCGCGCCGCCACCACCTTCGTCGACTCCACCGGCTCCGGATCATCCGGATGCCGAACCCCGAAAACCCCCCGCACCTCAACCACCCGCCCATCCTAGGGGCCGGGTTGCTCAGGCGCTTCCTCGGTCGTTTCGAATCCCCCGAGGTACGCCAGGAACTCCTCGTCGCTGTAGAAGGTCCTGGTCTGCCCCGCCGCGATCTGAGCATCGGCCTCACGCTCGCCAGCAATCCACTCCGGGGTCCAGAACCACTCCTGGTCGGGCGGGACGACCTCCGGGCGCACCCACCGATCCCCGTCTTCGTGCTCAGCCATCGCTCACCTCACTCGATCACGCGGACATCGCAGCGACGTACCGGACAGTCCACGAGCTTCCGGTCGGTTGTCACCACCGGGCAGTCGAGCTGTTCCGCCAATGCGATGAAAGCGGCGTCGTACGGCGTCATGTTGTCCCGCAGTTCCCACGCCCGGTCCGCGACCTGCGACCATGGCGCGCGCACGATCGGCATTTCACGAAGAGTGGCCAACGCGAATTCGGCCCGCTCCACGGTCAGCTTCCGACCGAGAAGCCTCCCGCGAATCGCCGATGTCGTCTCGACCGCGATGTGATCGGGGGCGTGCCATCCCTGGTCTTCGGTGAGCAGCAACCGGGCGCGATGCGCTCGTCCGTCATCGCTTGTCAACGCCTCCACGAGAAGCGATGAGTCGATAACGATCATGCCTCGCCCAGGTTCCGCCGGTCGCGCTCTGCTCGCTGCTCGGCGATTTCGCTTACGGCGTCTGATTCCGTGCCGGTGTAGCCGCCGCCCATCGAGTCGAGCCGTTTCAGCATCGCGATGCTCCGCGTCCTGCGACCCGCCTCCTCGAACAGCGTCATCAGATAGGCCTGCATCGACTGGCCTCGCGCCTTTGCCGCTGCGGCCAGTGTGTCCCGCAGGTCCTCGGGGACATCTCTCACCTGAATGTTCACCATGCATGTATTTTACATGCTTTCAGGCGTGAAGATCGACGGTGAAACGCCGGTGGGGGGGGGGGGGGGGGGGGGGGGGGGGGGGGGGGGGGGGGGGGGGGGGGGGGGGGGGGGGGGGGGGGGGGGGGGGGGGGGGGGAGAGGAGGGGGGGGGGGGGGGGGCACTTAAGGAAAA
>NZ_JBVJHZ010000042.1:0-51991 GCF_055586545.1 Glycomyces sp. NPDC050141
CCGGCAACCCCGCCGCAGCACACCCCCTCCCCCCCCCCCCCTCTCCCATCCCCCCCCCCCCCCCCCCCCCCCCCGCCCCCCCCAACCCCCCCCCCCCCCCCCCCCCCCCCCCCCCCCCCCCCCCCCCCGCTCGCGCGTCACGGACCCGATGCGCCCTGCCGAACCGATTCAGTGGCATCCGAGCCGTTGACATCGATGAATTCCTATGGATATCCTGTGGTCGGCTTAACCGATTCAGTTTCCGAAACCCCAGGTCAGAGCCGAATACCGGATCCAACCCCCTCCTGCGAGGGCCCTTCGTTCCAAAGGAGACGCAAGTGCCTTTCTCCGCATTCCGCGCGCCCCGGCGCGCCGTGATCACCTTGGGCGCCGCCGCCGTCGCGGCCGCCAGCATGCCGCTCGCCGCGAGCGCCGAGACCGCCCGGGCCGCCCGGGTGAAGATCGCCGACAGCTGCGCGACCCCCGAGACCCGCGCGCTCTTCCAGTACATGCTCGACCAGCAGGGCCAGGGCATCCTGTTCGGCCACGAGCACTCCCTCACCGACGGCTTCACCTTCAGCGAGTTCACCGAGACGACCTCCGATGTGGAGGCCACCACGGGCGACTACCCGGCCGTGTTCGGCTGGGACACCCTGGTGCTCGAAGGGTTCCAGAAGCCCGGCGTCTACGGCGGCACGATCGAGCAGAACATCGAGGCCATGAGCTGGGCCTTCGAGAAGTCCGACGCGCTCGGCGGCATCAACGTGCTCAGCGCGCACATGTCCAACTTCGTCACGGGCGGGAACTTCTGGGACACGGCGGGCCGCGTCGTCAGCCAGATCCTCCCCGGCGGCGCGAAGCACGCGGACTACAACGCGTTCCTCGACCGGATCGCGGCATCGGTGCTGGGCGCCAAGCGCGCCGACGGGACGCTCATCCCGGTGGTGTTCCGGCCGTTCCACGAGAACACCGGCGGCTGGTTCTGGTGGGGCGCAGGGCACTGCACCTCCGCCGAGTTCATCGAGATCTTCCGCTATACCGTGGAGTACCTGCGGGACACCAAGAAAGTGCACAACCTCCTGTACTCGTACTCGCCGAACTCCAGCTTCGGCGGCGACCCCGCGAACTACATGAAGACCTACCCGGGCGACGAGTTCGTGGACATCCTCGGCTACGACGCCTACGACAACTCGGCCGGTTCGGCGGAGTGGCTGGCGGGCACCATGAAGGACCTCGCGATGATCGTGGGCCTCGCCGAGGCGCGCGGGAAGGTCCCGGCGTTCACCGAGTTCGGCGAGTCCGGGGACGAGGGCCGGGACCTCACCTGGTTCACCGACCTCCTCGGCGCGCTCAAGGCCGACCCGGCTGCGAGCCGCGTGTCGCACATGCTCACCTGGGCGAACTTCGGCGGGAACAACCGCGCGTACGTCCCGTTCCCGGGGCACGCGATGGAACCGGACTTCGTGTCCTACTACGAGGACCCGTACTCGCTCTTCGCCTCCGACCTCGAGGACGTGTTCGACGCCGACACGTACGCGGTCCCGGCCGCGCCGTACCTGCACCTGGTGACCCCCACCGACCGCCAGCGCATCACGACGGCCGAGACCACGATCCGGCTGCGCCTGACGGGCGCCACCTCGCGGAAGGCGACGTACTCGGTCAACGGGGGCGCGCCGGTGACGCTGACGCGGGACGCGGCCGGGTTCTACTCGGGCAAGTGGGCGATCGATCCGTCCTGGTTGGACAACCGGACGGTGACGGTGGCGGTGAGCGCCAAGGTCGGCACGAAGACGATGACGGACTCGGCGCTGGTGTTCCTCGGCGAGGTCGAGCCGCTGCCTGCGGGGTGGATCGACGACTTCGAGGGGTACGCCGGAGACGACCTGACGTTGAGCGAGGCGTACAGCCACGTCAACGCCAACACGACCCAGCTTTCTGCGGAGCACAAGGCAACGGGCGCTTACGGTCTGGCGTACTCGTACGACTTCGCGAACGCCGGTTACACGGGCATCGGGAAGTCGGTGGGCGCGGACTGGACGGCGTTCGGGGCGTTGAAGCTGTGGCTCAAGGGTGACGGCTCGACGAACGGGATGACGATCCAGGTGGTGTCGAAGGGCGCGTACTTCGAGTACAACACGGGCCTGTCGAACACGGCGGGTGCCGAGGTCGTGGCGCCGTTCAGCGAGTTCAAGCCCGCGCCTTGGGATACGGGGCACGCGGACCAGCTGCTGGACGCCGAGCACCTGGCGGAGGTGTCGGCGTTCAACCTGTACCTGGGTTACGGCGGGTCGACGGCGAGCGGCACGGTCTATGTGGACGATATCCGCGCCGAATAGCCGCTAGTGGAGGGGCCGGGGCCGGTGCTCCGGCCCTTCAGTGCGCCAGGGGTTCTTCGGCCGTGGCGGGTTCGAGGGCGATGGCGTCGGCGCGCACGATCTGGAGGGCGCGGACGAGGGCGCCGGTGCTGACCACGCCGCCGTGGAGGGTGGAGGCTACGAGTTCGGGCGCGGGCGGGTGGGTCAGGTCGTCGAGGCGCTCGGCGGTGCGGGGCAGGAGCAGGCCGAGGGAGTCGGCGACGGCGCCGGTGAAGATGATGCGCTCGACGTCGAGGAGGCCGCCGAGGACGGCGCAGATGCGGGCGAGGCGTTCGGCCATGCGGTCGAGGAGCGTGAGCGCGGCCGGGTCACCGGATTCGGCGGCTTGGAAGACGAGTTCGGCGCCGAGTTTTGCTTTAGGGGTCTTCATGATCGGGCTGTCGGCGTCCACTGTGCCTGAGGTGCGGAGTTCGAGGGCCCAGGTGCGGAGGAGGGCCGCGATGCCGTGGGTGGAGCCGACGCCTTCGATGAGGGACAGGAGGCGCAGTTCGCCTGCCGCGCCGCGTTTGCCGCGTACGAGGTGGCCGTCGACGACGTAGCCCGCGCCGAAGCGCTCGCCGGACATGAGCGCGATGTAGGAGGAGGCGCCGACGCCCGCGCCGAGGGCGCCTTCGGCGAGGGCGGCGAGGTTGGCGTCGTTCTCGACCTCGGTGAGCCAGCCGCGCTCGCGACCCTGCTTCTGCTTCCGCTCGCGGCCCTGCTTCTGCTTCCGCTCGCGGAAGTGCGCGGCGAAGCCGGGGTTCATGCGGGACCAGAACTCGAACTCGCCTACGGGCGAGTTGCCGTCGAGGTCGGTGGGAGCGGGCACGCCGACGCTGACGCAGAGGACCTCGTTCGCTTGCACGCCTGCGTCTTCGAGGGCTTCGGCGATGACGGCGTCGGCGACGGCCGTGCGCGGTTCAGTGCCGTCGGGGTCGAGCGTTCTGTAGGCGCGGGCGAGTTCGCGGCCGCGCATGTCGGCGACGGCGGCGGTGAGGCAGTGCTCCCCGGCGTCGACGCCGACGACGACTCCGGCGCTCGATCGCAGCTCGTAGCGGCGGGCGGGGCGGCCCTTGCTGTACTCCCCCGCCGCGCGGGCGTTGGGGAGTTCGCAGAACCAGCCGCGGGCCACGAGGTCGTCGCACAGGGCGATGACGGTGGAGCGGGTCAGGCCGGTGGCACTGATCGCTTCGGTCGCGGTGAACGCGCCGGTGTCCCAGGCGTAGTCCAGCACGGCGGCGGCGTTGGCCCGCTTCTGCGAGTACGCCTGCTTCTCATCTTCTCGGGGCAAGTCCCTTGACACCTCGGCTCTCCGTGGTTCAGTATTGCAGAGCGAGTTGATTTTCAAACTAGATTTAATCAGGGTATCAATATTCCGAAGGGCGCAACTCAATGACCGAGCTGCTGACCAGCACCACCGACACCACACCGCCGCAGCGCCTCGACGCCGACTGGTGGCGCCAGGCCACCGTCTACCAGATCTACCCGCGCAGCTTCGCCGACGCGAACGGCGACGGCATCGGCGACCTCCCCGGCATCACCTCCCGCGTCGACTACCTCGCCCGGCTCGGCGTCGACGCCGTGTGGCTCAGCCCGTTCTACCCCTCCGAACTGGCCGACGGCGGCTACGACGTCGCCGACTACCGCAACGTCGACCCGCGCCTGGGCACCCTCGCCGACTTCGACGCCATGATCGCGGCCCTGCACGCGGCGGGCATCAAGCTCATCGTCGACATCGTCCCCAACCACTCCTCCGACCAGCACGAATGGTTCAAAGAGGCGCTGGCCGCGCCGAAGAGCTCGCCCGAACGGGACCGGTACGTCTTCCGCGACGGCCTCGGCGAGCACGGCGAACTGCCGCCCGCCGACTGGAAGTGCATGTTCGGCGGCCCCGCCTGGGACCCGGTCGGCGACGGACAGTGGTACCTGCACCTGTTCGCCCCCGAGCAGCCGGACTTCAACTGGCACAACGAAGACGTGCGCGCCGACTTCCTCAAGACCCTCCGCTTCTGGTCCGACCGGGGCGTGGACGGCTTCCGCGTCGACGTCGCCCACGCCCTCGCCAAGGACCTCCCCGCGCAGCTGCCTTCGGAGGCCGAACTCGCCCGGATGGACACCGCCACCGGCACCCACCTGCTGTGGGACCGCGACGAAGTGCACGAGATCTACGCCGCCTGGCGCGGCGTCTTCGACGAGTACGACCCGCCGCGCATCGCCGTCGCCGAGGCCTGGGTGAACCCGCCCTCGCGCCGCGCCCGCTACGCCAGCGCCGCCGGGCTCGGCCAGGCGTTCAACTTCGACCTGCTCGAAGCGGACTTCGACCCCGAGGCGTACCGGCGGATCATCGTCGACAACCTCGACCAGGCCGCGGCCTCCGGATCCTCCACGACCTGGGTGTTCTCCAACCACGACGTGGTGCGCCACGCGACCCGGTACGGCCTGCCGCCCAACGGGGACCGGCCGCGCCACTACAACCGGACGTGGCTGCTCTCGGGCGGCACCGAGCCCGCGGTCGACACGGCCGCCGGGCTGCGCCGGGCCCGGGCCGCGACGCTGTTCATGCTCGCGTTGCCCGGCAGCGCGTACCTCTACCAGGGCGAAGAGCTCGGTTTGGGCGAGGTCGCGGCGATCCCGGACGCGGCCCGGCAGGACCCGACGTTCTTCCGCAGCCCGGGTGTGGACGTCGGCCGCGACGGCTGCCGCGTCCCGCTCCCATGGAGCAAGGAAGGCTCGTCGTACGGGTTCGGCGACGCGAAAGCGCATCTGCCGCAACCGGAGTGGTTCGGCGCGGCCTCGGTCGAGGCGCAGTCGGAGGACCCGGCCTCGACGCTCAACCTGTACCGGGACGCGCTGGCGCTGCGGCGGGAGCTGCAGACCGGAGAGACCCTGACGTGGGCGCCCTCGGAGCCGCAGGTGCTGCACCTGCGCCGGGCGAACGGGTGGGAGGCCGTGGCGAACTTCGGCTCGACCGCCGTCCCGCTGCCCGCCGGTGAAGTGCTGCTCGCGAGCGGACCGATCGACGGTGAGCTGCCGCCCGAGACCACGGTCTGGGTGCGCAACTAGCAGCTCCCCTGCCTCCGGTGCGCGGGTGCCGGAGGCAGGGGCTGGTGCCTTCGCGGTGCTTGGGGTACGCTCATGCTCGGCAGTTGAATGAATCGATTCAATGAATGGTTCGGATTTCAAGTAACAATTGGCATCAGCAGGCTTTTCAAGGCCTGTTGAGAGTCGGTTTACTAGATTGAATCGTTCAAATCATCTCCGGTTCGGGCCGGAGGGAAGGAGCACGGGTCATGGACGCCCCGCAAGTGAAGGCAGCGCTGCGCGAGCTGAGCATCGAGGTGCCCTCTTGGGCCTACGGGAACTCGGGCACCCGCTTCAAGGTCTTCGGCCAGGCCGGCGTGCCGCGCGATCCGTTCGAGAAGCTCGCCGACGCCGCCGAGGTCCACCGCTACACCGGCGCGGCCTCTACGGTCTCTCTGCACATCCCCTGGGACAAGGTCGACGACTACACGGAGCTGGCCGCCCATGCCGCCGAGCGGGGCGTCGCCATCGGCGTCATCAACTCCAACACGTTCCAGGACGACGAGTACATGCTCGGCTCGGTCTGCCACCCCCAGGCCGCTGTGCGGCGCAAGGCGATCGACCACTTGCTGGAGTGCGTCGACATCATGGACGCCACCGGGTCGCAGGACCTGAAGCTCTGGTTCGCCGACGGTCTCAACTACCCCGGCCAGGACGACCTGCGCGCCCGCCAGGACCGCCTCGCCGAAGCGCTCGACGAGGTGTACGCCCGCCTCGGCGACGACCAGCGCATGATCTTGGAGTACAAGTTCTTCGAGCCCGCGTTCTACTCGACCGACGTGCCCGACTGGGGTACCGCGTACGCGCACACGCTTCGCCTGGGCCCCAAAGCAGCAGTGGTGGTCGACACCGGGCACCACGCCCCTGGTACGAACATCGAGTTCATCGTCGCGTTCCTGCTGCGTGAGGGCAAGCTCGGCGCGTTCGACTTCAACTCCCGGTTCTACGCCGACGACGACCTCATCGCCGGTGCCGCCGACCCGTTCCAGCTCTTCAGGATCATGCACGAGGTCGCGCGCGGCGGCGGCCTCGATGCTGGCGTCAACTTCATGCTCGACCAGTGCCACAACATCGAGCCGAAGATCCCCGGCCAGATCCGCTCCGTGATGAACGTGCAGGAAGCGACCGCGAAGGCGCTCCTGGTCGACACCGACGCGCTCGGCAAGGCGCAAGCCGACGGGGATGTCCTGGGCGCCAACGCGGTCCTCATGGACGCCTACAACACCGACGTGCGCCCGCTCCTCGCCGAGCTGCGCGAGGAGCAGGGCCTCGCGCCCGACCCGATGCGGGCGTTCGCCGCCTCCGGGTACGCCGAGAAGATTGCCGCCGAACGCGTCGGCGGCGCCCAGGCCGGTTGGGGGGCTTAAGGAATGGGAGACAGTATGAAAGACCTCATCGCGCGCTCGAACCGGCTCGGGGCCGACAAGCGCAACACCAACTACGCGGGCGGCAACACCTCCGCGAAGGGCACCGACACCGACCCGGTCACGGGCGAGCCGGTGGAGTTGCTGTGGGTCAAGGGCTCCGGCGGCGACCTTGGCACCCTGACTGAGGCCGGGCTCGCGGTGCTGCGGCTGGACCGCATGCGCGCCTTGGTGAAGACGTATCCGGGCGAGGAACGCGAAGACGAGATGGTCGCCGCGTTCGACTACTGCCTGCACGGTCGCGGCGGCGCCGCGCCGAGCATCGACACGGCGATGCACGGGCTCGTCGAGTCCGCTCATGTCGACCACCTCCACCCGGACGCCGGGATCGCGCTGGCGACCGCCGCCGACGGCGAGGCCCTGACCCGCGAATGCTTCGGCGACCGCGTCGTGTGGGTGCCATGGCGCAGGCCCGGGTTCCAACTGGGCCTTGACATCGCGGCCGTCAAAGCCGCAAACCCGCAGGCCATCGGCTGCATCCTCGGCGGCCACGGCATCACCGCGTGGGGCGAGACCTCCGAGGAGTGCGAGGCGAACTCGCTGGAGATCATCGCGAAGGCGCAGGCGTTCATCGAGGAGAGCGGCAACACCGAGCCCTTCGGCCCGGCGGTCGCAGCCCACGCGCCGCTGCCCGAGGGCGAACGGCGCGAACGCGCTGCTGCGCTCGCCCCGGTCATCCGGGGCTTGGCGTCCACCGACGCCCGGCAAGTCGGGCACTTCACCGACGATGCGGAGGTCTTGGACTTCCTCGCCTCGGAGCGGATGCCTGAACTCGCGGCCCTCGGCACCTCGTGCCCGGACCACTTCCTGCGCACCAAAGTACGGCCGATGGTCCTCGACCTCGCGCCGACCGCGTCCCTTGAGGACACCGTGGCGCGGTTGAAGGAGCTGCACGAGGCCTACCGAGCGGACTACCGGGCCTACTACGAGCGGTTCGCCACCGAGGACTCCCCCGCGATGCGCGGGGCCGACCCGGCGATCGTGCTCGTCTCGGGCGTCGGCATGTTCTCCTTCGGCAAGGACAAGCAGACCGCACGCGTCGCGGGCGAGTTCTACGTCAACGCCATCAACGTCATGCGCGGCGCGGAGTCGATCTCGACGTACGCGCCCATCGCGGAGTCGGAGAAGTTCCGCATCGAGTACTGGGCCCTTGAAGAGGCCAAGCTCCAGCGGATGCCGAAACCGAAGGCCCTGGCCACGCGGGTCGCGCTCGTCACCGGCGGCGGCTCCGGGATCGGCCGGGCCATCGCCCACCGCCTCGCCGCCGAAGGCGCGTGCGTCGTCGTCGCCGACCGCGACGCCGAAGCCGCCGCGAACGTGGCCGCCGAGCTCGGCTCGACCGACGTGGCCATACCGGTCACCGTGGACGTCACCGACGAAGCCGCGATCGCTGCTTCGATCAACCAGGCCGCCTTGGCGTTCGGCGGAGTGGACCTGATCGTCAACAACGCCGGCCTCTCACTCTCGAAGCCGCTCCTGGAGACCACGGCGGCGGACTGGGACCTCCAGCACGACGTCATGGCCAAAGGCTCCTTCCTCGTCTCCCGGGAAGCCGCACGGCTCATGATCGCCCAGGACATGGGCGGCGACATCATCTACATCGCCTCCAAGAACTCCGTGTTCGCCGGCCCCAACAACATCGCCTACTCCGCCACCAAAGCCGACCAGGCCCACCAAGTCCGCCTCCTCGCCGCCGAACTCGGCGAACACGGCATCCGCGTCAACGGCATCAACCCCGACGGCGTCGTCCGCGGCTCCGGCATCTTCGCCTCCGGCTGGGGCGCCAACCGCGCCGCCGTCTACGGCGTCGAGGAAGAGAAGCTCGGCGAGTTCTACGCGCAGCGGACCCTCCTCAAGCGCGAAGTGCTGCCCGACCACGTGGCCGACGCGGTCTTCGCGCTCACCAGCGGCGACCTCTCGCAGACCACCGGGCTCCACGTCCCCGTGGACGCCGGCGTCGCGGCGGCGTTCCTGCGATGAGCAGCAAGCGTTACGCCGCAGTCGACCTGGGCGCGTCCTCCGGGCGCGTCCTGGTCGGCGCGGTCACCGACACCACTGTGGAAGTCCAGGAGGTCCACCGGTTCGCGAACGAGCCCGTGCACCTCCCGGACGGCCTCCACTGGGACATACTCAGGCTCTATCGGAACATGCGGGAAGGCCTGGCGAAGGCCGGGCCCGTGGCCTCGGCCGGGATCGACTCGTGGGCCGTGGACTACGGGCTCCTCGACGAGCACGGCTCGCTCCTCGGCCTCCCGTTCCACTACCGGGACGAGCGAACCGTCGGCCTTCCCGACTGGCCCGACCCTGTGGGCCTGTGGCGGGCCACCGGCATCGCCCACCAGCCGTTCAACACCCTGCACCAGTTGCGGGCCGAACGGCGGCTCGGCGAGGCCGCGCACCTGCTCATGATCCCCGACCTCCTCGGCTACTGGCTCACCGGCGAGATCGGGGCCGAGCACACCAACGCCTCCACGACCCAGTTCTACGGGGTCGACGGCGGCTGGTCCTCCGAGCCAGCGATCGCTGCAGGGATTCCCCCGCGGATCCTGCCGCCGGTGCGACAGCCTGGGGACCTGATCGGCGAGACCGACCTCGGGATGCCGCTCGTGGCCGTGGCCTCGCACGATACGGCCAGCGCTATCGCGGCCGTGCCCGCAGAGCATGAGCGGTTCGCGTACATCTCTTGCGGCACTTGGTCATTGGTCGGACTGGAGTTGGATGCGCTGGTGCTGAGCGAGGACGCGCGGCTGGCCGGGTTCACCAATGAGGCCGGGGTCGACGGCACGGTCCGGTTCCTGCGCAACGTGATGGGCCTGTGGCTGCTGCAGGAGTGCCAGCGGTTCTGGGGCGCCGCTTCGGTGGAGCGGATGCTCGCCGAGGCGTCCGGCGCGAAGCCGTTCACGGCGCTGATCGACCCGCAGGACCCGGCGTGGCTGCCCCGCGGGGACGAGCCGGGCGGAATGCCCGCGCGGATCGCCGCGAAAGCCGATGGGCCGCTGGAGACTCGCGGTGCGGTCGTCCGGTGCGTGTTGGAGAGTCTGGCGCTGGGGCACCGGAACGCGGTCGCCGAGGCGGCCGCGCTCGCGGGACGCCCGGTCGAGGCGGTGCACCTGGTCGGCGGCGGCTCGCAGAACGCGCTGCTGTGCCAGTGGACGGCCGACGCGACCGGGCTGCCGGTGCTGGCCGGGCCGGTCGAGGCGACCGCGCTCGGGAACCTCCTGGTGCAGGCCCGCGCCGACGGTGTGGTCTCCGACCTCGCGCACCTGCGCGACCTGGTGCGCCGCACGCAGTCGGTCGTCCGGTACGAGCCGCGTGCGTCTGCCGAATGGGACGCGGCCGCGGCGCGGATCGCCGGGCAGGCCCGCTCATTACGATGCTCTCACCCATTACATATCGATAGGCCCTGATATGACTCAGCGACAATTTCCACGGCCCAAGGACCTGCTGCCCTTGGTGAAGTTCAAGAAGCCGGACTTCAACGCGAAGCGGCGGCGGCTCAAGGCCGCGCTCACGATCGAGGACCTGCGCCTGATCGCGAAGCGCCGCACCCCGCGCGCCGCGTTTGACTACACCGAGGGCGCGGCCGAGGCCGAGCTCTCGCTGGCGCGGGCGCGGCAGGCGTTCAAGGACATCGAGTTCCACCCGGCGATCCTGCGCGACGTCTCGCAGCTCGACACGGGCTGGGACGTGCTCGGACAGCGCACCGAGCTGCCGTTCGGCATCGCGCCCACCGGGTTCACGCGGATGATGCACACCGAGGGCGAGCGCGCCGGGGCCGGTGCGGCGGCGGCCGCGGGCATCCCGTTCGCGCTGTCCACGATGGGCACCACGCCGATCGAGGACGTGGCCGAGGCCGGTGGGCCGAACGGCCGCAACTGGTTCCAGCTGTACATGTGGAAGGACCGGGACCGCTCGATGGCCCTGGTCGACCGGGCGGCGGCGGCCGGGTTCGACACGCTGCTGGTCACTGTGGATGTGCCGGTCGCGGGCGCGCGGCTGCGCGACAAGCGCAACGGGTTCGCGATCCCGCCGGAGCTGACGGCGAAGACGTTCTTCGACATGGCGAAGCACCCGAACTGGTGGTTCGACATGCTCACGACCGAGCCGCTGTCGTTCGCTTCGCTGAGCCGCTGGTCGGGGACCGTGGCCGAGCTGCTGAACACGATGTTCGACCCGACGGTGGACTACGAGGACCTGGCCTGGATCAAGGAGCAGTGGCCCGGCAAGGTGGTCGTGAAGGGCGTCCAGACCGTCGCCGACGCGAAGCGCTTGGCGGGCATGGGCGTCGACGGCATCACGCTCTCCAACCACGGCGGCCGCCAGCTCGACCGGGCGCCGATCCCGTTCCACCTGCTGCCGGAGGTGGTGCGCGAGGTCGGCAAGGACACCGAGGTGCACGTCGACACGGGCATCATGTCGGGCGCGGACATCGTCGCTTCTATCGCGCTCGGCGCGCGGTTCACGATGATCGGCCGGGCGTACCTCTACGGGCTCATGGCGGGCGGGCGCGACGGCGTGGACCGCACGATCGCGATCCTCAAGGAGGAGGTCGAGCGCACGATGCGGCTGCTCGGCGTCGCCTCCCTCGAAGAGCTGGAGCCGGGCCACGTGACCCAGCTCCAGCGCCTCATCCCCCGCTAAGCGGTTTGCCTAGGAGCCCCTGACCTCGGTCGGGGGCTCTTTCGCTATACGCCGAGCCAGGACTGGGGCCCGGCGTAGGCGTCGAGGAGGTTCGGCACCGCACTGGCGGCGTCGAGGGTGTAGCCGTAGAAGTCGGACGGGTTGAAAGCGGTGCCCCGGGCGATCTGGTCGCCGGTGCAGTCGACGAGGATGCTGCCGCTCTGGCGCAGCTGCGCGGCCGCGTCGGGGTAGAACGGGTCGTTGACGCTGTCGAAGTAGGAGTTCTCCAGGACCATCTTCGTGGCGCCGCGCGCGTAGTTCCCGTAACCCGAGATGTCCTGCAGGTAGTTGTTGTACAGGTGGGCGTAGGCGACGTTGTCGGTGCTGGGGTTGCGCTGGTTCGTGCCGTGGATCCAGTTGTGGTGGATGGTCATCCGCGCGGTGACGTTCTCGGTCCAGCCGATGCCGAAGGACTTGTTGTTCGGGCCCAGCTCGTTCCAGGAGACCGTGAGGTTCGTGGTGTCCTTGCGGGAGTCGATGAGGCCGTCGTTCATGTTGTAGAGGCGGTTGTGGTCGATCCAGACGTTGCTGGCGGTGTCCATCTGGATCGCGTCGTAGTCGTACGCGTCGTCGCCGGGGTCGTCGTCGGCCATGAGCGTGTCGCGGATCGTCAGGTTCCGGATGATCACGTTGTTCGTGCCCGCGCCGAGGAAGAACCCGCCGCCGACGATCTGCCCGGCGGTGCCGACGCCGATGATCGTCTTGTTCGAGCCGACCTTGACCTCCTTGCCCTTGGGGCTGATGTTGATCGTGCCCGCGACCTTGATGATGTGGGAGCCGGAGGCCGCCGCATACTGCTCGAGTTCGGCCTGGGTGGTGACGGTGACGGTGGTGCCGCCCTGGCCGCCGGTGGTGCCGTTGCCGAAGCCCTCGAGGTCGTCCACGTGCGCGGGGCGGGTCGAGGTGCCGACCGGGACGAGCGCCCACTGCTGGTTGGTGCCGCCGGTCGCCGTGTACTGGGAGACCCTGCCGCCCTGGGCGGTCGACCACTCCCAGACGTCGAGGGCCTTGCCGGAGGCGCGGTTCACGAAGGTGGCGTAGCCGCCGCTCTCGGTGATCTTCCACTGCTGGTTGGTGGAGTTCGCGTCGCCCCACTGCTGCACTTTCGCGCCGTCGGCGGTGGAGCCGCTCTCGACGTCGAGGACCTTATTCGAGTGCCGGGCTTGAATACGGTAGTAGCCGCCGCCTGAGTCGACGAACCTGAACTGCTGGTCGTAGGAGCCGTTGGAGGCCCATTGGACGGCCTCGGCGCCGTTGTCGAGCGAGGCGGCGCGGATGCCGAGGACGAGGCCGGAGTGGCGGGACTGGAGGTTGTACCAGGTGCCGACCTCGAAGGCGTCGGCCTGCTGGGTGTGCCAGACGCTGATGCCGGTGGCGGCGAGGACGGCGCTGACGAGGACCGCGAGCGCCAGCGCCAGGCGCCTGCCTCGGGTCGCGGGTGCCCGCGGCGGTGCGCTCGCGGGCGTGGTGGTGGACATGGCGGTGCCTTTCGGTCGGAGGGGGCGGCGGCCCGATATCGATGACCGTCACATTTATTTTCATCAATTTACATAACCCGGCCGGGCTCTGGCAAGGACCCGGCTGGATTGAAGGCAGGGTTGAAGGCGGGGTTGAAAAGGCGGGGTTGAAAAGGCGGAGTCGAATGCGGACGGTGAGCACTGTCGGTCGCCGCGCTCCTGCGATACCGTTATCAAGCCCGTGTCACCATGGGCCCCACGCTCACCGCGGAACGGCACCGCTCAGCACGCTAGGACTGCCCAGCCCCACATGGAAGACCCCGCTCTCGGCGACCTGCCCGCCTCCACCCGCGCCGCCGTGCTCACCCTCGGCGGCCTCTGCGGCCTCGGCCTCCTCTGCGCCGCAGGCCTGTTCCTGGCCATCGTCAGCGTCGCGCACCTGCGCTCCTCGGGCGCGCCCGTGCCCGAAGGGGCCGCGCCTGCGCTCTACCGCTTCGCCGCCGGCACGGTCGCCGTGGCCGTCTGCCGGGGCGCGCTCGCGTCGATGGTCATGCGCCGCAGCGCGGTCGCCCGCCGCCTCGCCTGCCTGGTCGAGGCCGGGGTGATCGCGCTGGGCCTGCTCTCCTGGTACAACGGCCCCGGCTTCGAAGGCCCCCGCGCAGGCCAGACCGCCCTGACCGCCGACCTCGCCTCCTGGTTCGGCGCCACAGCGGGCATCGCCGTATCGTTCGCGATCGTCCTGCTCCTGTGGACCCGGGCCTCCGAAGCCTGGTGCGACCGCTAGGACAGGAAGTCGAGGACGTGGGCGAGGCCGCGTTCGCCGGTTCCGGGCCTGGCCGGGAGGATATAGGCCCGCGCGCCAATCGCGGCCGCGCCGCCGTCGCGGGCGGCGTTGTCCCCCACCATGAGCGTCGCCTTCGGGTCGGCACCGAGTTGCTCGCAGGCCAGCCCGAACAGCTCCGGGTCGGGCTTCTCCCTGCCGTGCTGGTAGGAGATGACATACGCCTGGACGAGGTCGCCCAGGCCGTGGTGGTCGAGGTGGACGCGCAGGTCCCAGGCGAAGTCGCTCACGATGCCGACCTTGATGCCCTTGGCGCGCAACGCCCTCAGCACGGGTTCGGTGTCGGGGAACGGGACCCACGAGTCCGGGGCCCGGAGGGTCGCGTAGGCCGCGTCCTCCTCGCCCCGGATGAACGCGACTTCCTTCCACCACGCGTAGATCGCCGCGCGGTGCTGCTCGGCCGAGAGGTCGCGGCCCGCCTGGGCCGCCACAACCTCGGGGAGGCGGTAGGCCTCGGTGAGGTCCCGGGCGATCGCCTCGAAGCCCAGGGCCTCAAGGCGATCGGTCCGGTCGGCGGCCTCGGCGAAGCGGCGCACCCACTCCTCCAGGTCGATCAGGCGGAAGATCGTGTTGCTGAAGTCGAACAGGACCGCCTCGACCCTTGGGACCGGCCCGATCGGCTCGGCGGGGCGGAGGAAGTCGGCTGCGCGGTCGTGGAGGCTGCTCACCTCTACACCTTAAGCGGGCGAACGAAACTGAACACCCCTTGCGTGACCGTGGACTCCTCGCCGTTCGGGAAGACGATGCGGCCCTTGGTCCCCGGCGGGACTTCGACGTCGAGGTGGAACTCGCCGCCTTCGGTCCGCCACTCGACGCTGATGCGGCCCTGCGGCGTCTCGTAGGAACCCTTCGCCCAGGTGAGGGAGGCGTGCGGAACGGGCGCGACGACAAAGGACTGCCAGCCGACGCCTTCGGCCTGCCGCAGGCCGAGGGTGTGGGTGTGCAGGAAGCGGACCACGCCGCCCTTGCTGTAGTGGTTGAGCGAGTCGTGGGCGTCGCCGCGCTCGTCGACGCCGTCCCAGTCCTCCCAGATCGTCGTCGCGCCCTGGTCGGTCATGCCGAGCCACGACGGCGACGTGCGCTGGAGGAGCAGGTCGTAGGCGACATCGGCGTGGCCGGAGTCGGCCAGGACCGGCAGGAGGTCTGCGGTGGAGAGGAACCCGGTCGCGAGGTGGTTCCCCTTCTCGCGGATGAGCTCCACGAGGCGGTCGGCGGCCTGCTCACGGAGGCTGTCCGGCATCAGGCCGAAGGTGAGTGCGCGGACGTAGCTCGCCTGGTCGTCGGACTGCGTGCGGCCGTCGGCATCGAGGTACTCGGTGCGCCAGGCGTCGCGCACCGCTTCGGCGGTGGCGTCGTAGCGGCGGGCGTCCTCCTCGCGGCCGAGGACGGCGGCGCCCTGCGCGAGGGTGGACACCGAGCGGTACAGGTAGGCGGTGCCGATCTCGCCCTTGTCCGCCATGAACCAGGCCATCGGGTTCGTCTTGATCGGGTCGATGAACGTGCCGTCGGCGGCCCGCTCCTTGGGTTCGCACCACTCTCCCCAGTGGAAAGAGCCGTCCCAGAGGTACTGCTCGTGCGCGGCCGGTTCGGGCGAGCGCTCGATGCGGGACTGGTGGCGAGCCGAGGCGGCGGTCTGGAGCTGCCACGAGACCCAGCGGACCATCGCGTCCCAGTTCTCTTCCAGCACTTGCACATCGCCGTAGGCCGTGAAGAGCTCCCACGGGACGGCGGTGATCGCGTCGCCCCAGCCGGCGGAGCCGGTCATCATCGCGAACTGGGTGTCGAGATGGGACTTGATCTGGCGGCCGTCCGGCGAGAAGTTCGCGATCCGGCCGTCCGGCAATTGGTCGTCGCGCACCGATCGCAGCCACTTGCGGCTGAAGCCGAGCACGTCGTACAAGCGCGTCGCGGTAGGCAGGAAGACCTGGTAGTCGCCGGTCCAGCCGAGGCGCTCGCGGGTCGGGCAGTCGGTCGGGACGTCGACCGCGTTGCCCTGGAAACTCCACTTCGCGACCTCGTGCAGGCGGTTCAGATCCTCGTCGCTGCAGGCGAACTCGCCCGCCGGGGCGAGGTCGGTGTTGACGACCTGCATGCGGAGGTCGCCGGGGTCGAGCGGGGCGTCGCGCTGGATGCGGGCGTACTGGAAGCCGTGCACGGTGTGGCGGGGCTCGAAGGCCGCACCGGACCCGTCGGAGACGACGACATCGCGCTGCACGAACGTGATCGGCGGTTCACCGGGTTTGAACGAGTCCAGATTGGAGGTCGAGAGGTCGCCGTCGGGGCCGACGTGCTCGCCGTAGTCGATCACCGTGCGGGTCCCGGCCGGGCCGAGGTCGGTGAGGGTGATCCAGCCGGAGGCGTTCTGTCCGAAGTCGGCGACCCACACGCCGTCCTTGACCTCGGAGACCTTGACGGCGGCGCGGGACTCGACGGTGCGGATCAGCGGCGCGGGCGACCAGTCGATCGCCGGACCGCTCACCTGGTCGACCAGGACCGGGACCGGTTCAGCCTGGGGCGCTTGAAGATCGAGGGTCTGGCCCTCCATGAGGTCGGCGCGCGTGATCGGGGACGGCGTGCTCGTCCACGAACCGTCGGTCCCGATCACCTCGCCCGTGCCGTCTTCGTATTCGAGGTGGAGTTCGGCGCGGGCACCGAGGACCGCGCCCCACTGGGCGGGCTCGCGGAACGCACCGACCTGGCCCCGGTACCAGCCGTCCGAGATGACGATCTCGATCCGGTTGCCGCCCGAACGGATCGCCTCGGTGACGTCGGCGGCCTGGGCGTACAGGGTCCGGTCGTAGGAGGTCGAGCCGGGCGAGAGTTCGGCCGTGCCCGCGCGCTCGCCGTTCACGAAGGCCTCGTAGACGCCGAGCGCGGTGGCGTAGAGCCGGGCCGAGCGGACCTCGCGGGCGTTGAAAGTAACCGCGAGGGTGTGGGCCCCGCGCTTGCCGTATCCGGGGTCCTCGGTCTCGACCGGAGAGATCCACCGGGCGGTCCAGTCGTCCTCGAGGAGACCGGATTGGAAGGCGTGCCGGGCGGACCAGTCGCCGCCCAGCGCGCGCACGCGCCATTCGACCCGCTGGGCGCTGGCGAGCGGGGCCCAGGGCCAGGCCACAAGGTGGTGGCCGCTGGCCTCGGCCGTGCGGGTCTCGCCGTCGACCACGGCTTCGAGTTCGTAGCCGGAGGCGTCCGCTGCGGGCTTCCAGGACAGACGCGGCGCGGGCCCGGAGACCGGGAACTGGTCGCCGCCGCCGTCGATACGCAGGTCGTAAGGCGCTGAGTGCATCGTCTTCCCTACCGGACCGATTTGATCTTGAACATGATGATGAGGCCGCCGATCATGGCCAGCGCCGCACCGGTGAGGTACAGCAGCGTGTAGTTCTTGTCGCCGCCGTCCGCGACGCCGAAGGTGATGATGAACGGCGCGATCAGCGGCGCGACGGCGCTCGGGATCTTCTGCGCGAATGCGACCACGGCCATGTAGCGCCCGGCCTGGGCCCGGTCGGGCAGGACCGCGAAGACGATCGCCTGGTCGACGGCGGCGAACACGGCGATGGCGAGCTGCATGAGCACCGCGCCGACGATCAGCTGCGGCATCGAGTACGCGAAGGCCTCTGCGATCGCACCGCCCATGAACAGGAGCGCGCCGATGAACGTGAACAGCTTGCGGCGCTGGAGCTTGTCCGAGAGGAACCCGCCCGCGATGGCCCCGGCGGTGGCCGCGACGATGCCGAGCATGCCGATGGTCGCCACGATCCCGGCGACCTCTTTGACGGGCATGTCGAGTCGCTGGGCGTAGAAGAAGGTGCCGAAGGCGGTGTTGAAGTACAGGCCCATGAAGAAGATGAACCGGCCCAGCCAGTTCCACCCGAAGTCGGGGTACTTGCGCGGGTTGAAGCCGTAGCTGGCGACCAGGCTCTTGACGGTGACGCGGTTGCCCTCGCCCACGAGCTCGCGGGAGTCGCCTTCGGGCTTGAAGATCGGGAACAGGACGAGCAGGACCGCGCCGACGAGGCCGGGCACGACGAACACCAGGAGGGTGCTGGAGGCGACGGCGTAGGCGATGCCGATGCCGAGCACGGGCGCGATCTGGGTGGAGACGTTCGCCAGCGCCGAGACCTTGCCGCGCTGCTCTTCCGGGACGCGGTCGGCCTGGAGGTTCTGGACGGCCTGTCCGGCGGTGGACCAGCCGATCATGCCGACGACCCAGGCGAGGCCGACGGTGAGGAGGCTCGGGGAGGCGGCGATGGCGACGAGGCCGATCATGCCGAGGGCGGTGCCGGCGAGCATGAAGGGCGTCCGGCGGCCGAGCTTGGAGCGGATGCGGTCGCTCCAGAGCCCGATGAGGGGGCTGATCACGAGGTACACGAACTGGGCGGAGCCGGTCACGTAGCCGAGAAGTTCTTCGCGGCCGGGGGCGAGCTCGTCGATCCGCACCGCGAGGGAGTACGAGATCGGGACCATGATGGCCATGGAGGCGCCGAAGCTGGCGAGCATGATCCAGGCCAGGTAGGCCTTGCTGACGCGCTCTAGTGGCGGGGCCGTGATCTGGCCTGCGGGCGGTTCGGGGGCCACCGCTTGGGTGTCTTGGGACATGTCGACTTCCTTGTCGCTTGAACTACGAGGGATACACCTGTTGCCAGGGGTATTGCCGGTGCTGATATCGATTTGTGAGCAAAACGGGCTGAACGGGCTAGTGGACGAACGGGTCGAGGTCGTTGGAACGTTTCAGAAGGGTGTGGATCGCCGTGACGATCTCCTGCGGGTCTCCCTCGATGCCGACGGTGAGGCCGGGTTCGTCGGGTTCGAGCGGTTCGAGCGTGGCGAACTGGGAGTCGAGGAGGCCCGGCGGCATGAAGTGCCCGGCGCGGGCGTTCATGCGGGCGGCGATGAGCTCGCGGGAGCCGTGGAGGTGGACGAAGCGGACTTCGGTCCCCGCGGCCTTCGCGATGGCTTCGCGGTAGGCGCGGCGCAGGGCCGAGCAGGCGACGACCGCCGGTGCTCCGGCCGCGAGGCGGGCGCGGATAGCGGCGCCGACCTCGTCCAGCCAGGGCCACCGGTCCTCGTCGGTGAGCGGGGTCCCCGAGGCCATCTTCTTGACGTTGGCCTCGGGGTGCAGGTCGTCGGCATCGACGAAGTTGCCGGGGGCGCAGTTGAGCGCGCCCCCGACCGCCGCGGCCAGCGCCGCGGCGATCGTGGACTTGCCGCAGCCGGAGACGCCCATGACGACGACTGCGATTTCCTGAGTACTCACCAGTCGTGGACCGTTCCGTCGGCGAGGCGGTTGTACGGCAGGTAGGCCTGCACGTACGGGTACTTGCCCGCCTCGTCGGTGTCGAGTTCGACGCCCAGGCCCGGCTTGGTACCGGGGTGGAGGAGCCCGTCGGTCCAGGTGAAGGACTGCTGGAAGACCTGGTCGGTCTTGGCGCCGTGCTTCATGTACTCCTGGATGCCGAAGTTGTGGATCGACAAGCCCAGGTGCATCGCGGCGGCCATGCCCACGGGGCTGATGTCGGTGGGGCCGTGCATACCTGACTTGATCTGGTACTGCGAGGCGTAGTCCAGGACCTTCTTCAGATGGCTGATGCCGCCGGTGTGCGTGACGGCGGAGCGGACGTAGTCGATGAGCTGCTCGCGGATGATCTGCTGGTAGTCCCACACGGTATTGAAGATCTCGCCGATGGCGAGCGGCGTGGTGGTGTGCTGGCGGACCAGGCGAAGGGCCTCCTGGTTCTCGGCGGGCGTGACGTCCTCGAGCCAGAACAGGTCATAGGGCTCAAGGCTTTTGCCGAGTTTCGCGGCCTGGATCGGGGTGAGCCGGTGGTGCGCGTCGTGGAGCAGCGGCAGCTCCGGGCCGAACTCGTTCCTGACCGCTTCGAAGACAGTGGGGACGTGGCGGAGGTAGGAGCGGGTGTCCCAGTCCTCCTCGTTCGGGAGGGCGCCGCGCTGGGCCGGTTCATGGTCGTAGCGGACGCCTTCCATCGCCTCGAAGGTGTCGTTCGAGGCGATCCCGTAGATCGACTTCAGGCCGGGCACGCCGGTCTGGACGCGGATGGCGCGGTAGCCCTGCTCCTGGTGGGAGCGGATGGAGTCGAACAGCTCCTGGGTGTCCTTGCCCGAGGCGTGGCCGTAGGCGAGGAGACCGGTCCGCGAGGCGCCGCCGAGGAGCTGGTAGACGGGCATCCCGGCGGCCTTGCCCTTGATGTCCCACAGCGCCATGTCGACCGCGGCGATCGCGGCCATCGTGACGGGACCGCGCCGCCAGTACGCGGAGCGGTACAGGAACTGCCAGGTGTCCTCGATGCGGTGGGCGTCCCGGCCCAGCAGCAGCGGGACGACGTGCTCGGAGAGGTAGGCGACGACGGCGAGTTCGCGGCCGTTCAAGGTCGCGTCGCCCAGGCCGGTGAGGCCGTCGTCGGTGGTGAGCTTGAGGGTCACGAAGTTCCGGTCGGGACTGGTGACGATCACTTCCGCTTTATCGATGATCACGGGAGGCTCCTAAGAGGATTGGCCGGGCTTGCGGCCGTCGAGGCCGGCCCAGCGGCGGCGCAGGGAGAACGCGGAGGACTTGGGCTTGCGGTCCCGAGTGAACACGCCCTTCTTGTTCCCGTCAACGCGGTGGATGCCGGGGCCGGTCTGGAAGTCGGCGAAGTTCCAGATCTGCTCGCCGATGAACTCCGGGATGCGGTCGAACACGCGGTGGTAGGTGGCGAGGAAGTCGGTCTGGTACTCCTCGCTCCACGGCGAGTCCCACACCGAGTGCAGGCCGGGCTGGGTGTCGGTGCCGTACTCGCTCATCATGATGGGCTTGCCGAAGCGCTGGACCCAGCCGCGCAGCTCCATCTCCAGGACCTGCTCGGTCTTGGCGAGGTCGCCGGTGAAGACGTACCAGCCGTAGTAGCGGTTGATGGAGAGCACGTCGAACAGGTCGCCGATCTGGTCGTTCGCGGGGGTCGCGAACATGACGGCGGCGTAAGTCAGCGGGCGGGTCGGGTCGAGCTCGCGGGCAAGCTTCACCAAGGGCTCGAAGTACTCGCGGGCGCCGTCCTCATTGGAGGCAGGCTCGTTCGCGATGCACCACATGACGACTGACGGGTGGTTCTTGTCGCGGTCGATGAGGTCGCGCAGGTGCTGCGCGTGGACCTCGCCCGTGACGCCGCCGAAGTTCTCGGGCGCGAAGGTCGGCGTCGGCGGGATACCCGTCAGGCCGCCCTGGACGCCGAGGTTGAGGCCGACGGCGGCGGTCTCGTCGATGACGACGAAGCCGTGCCGGTCGGCGTAGTCGAGGACTTCCTCGTCATACGGGTAGTGCGCGGTGCGGAAGGAGTTCGCGCCGGTCCACTGCAGGAGCTCGAAGTCGTGCACGAGGTAGGCCTGGTCGTGGCCCTTGCCGCGCACCGGGGTGTCCTCGTGCTTGCCGAAGCCGGTGAAGTAGAACGGCTTCCCGTTGATGAGGAACTCGGTGCCCCGGACTTCGACGGTGCGCACGCCGAACGGCTGCGCGTAGGAGTCGACCACAGTGCCTTCGGCGGTGAGTTCCACGACCAGGTCGTAGAGGTACGCCGCGCCCGGCTGCCACAGGTTGACGTCGGCGATGCGGAGCGTGCCCGTGGCGCCCTTAGCTTCCGCGACGGTGGTTCCGGACTCGTCGACGGCGCGCACCCGCACCTCGGCGTCGCCACTCGTCTCGACCCGGTAGTTCACCAAGCCGTCGGCACCGTCGACATCGGTGACCACGGTGACGTCGCTGACGTGGGTCCGAGGGGTGCTGTAGAGCCGCACCGAGCGGGCGATACCGGCATAGTTGTAGAAGTCGTGCAGGTACGACTGCGATTCGCGGCCGTCCTCGCCGACGGTGACCGTGCCCGGCGGGATCGTCTCGTTCGTGAGCCGGTTGTCGACGGCCACCGAGAGGCGGAACTCCTCGCCCGGAGCGACGACACCCGTCAGGTCGGCCTCGAACGGGAGGTAGCCCCCGGCGTGCTCGGCCACGAGCGTGTCGTTCGCGTACACCTTGGCGGCGTGGGTGACCGAGCCGAAGCGGAGCACGATCCGCTCCCCCGCCCAGCCGCGCGGGACCCGCACCTCGCGCTGGTACCAGGCGACCCCGACATGGCCTCGGATCTCGGGGTCGGTGAAGAGGTCGTTGTAGCTGGCCGGGACGGGCGCTTCGAGCTTGGTGTCCAGGCGTGCGGCCCAAGGGGTCTCGCCGACCTTGGTGTCGATGGCGAAGCGCCACAGGCCGTCGAGTCCCACGAGTTCGCGGGTCGGGCTGGTGCGGGTTGCGAGCATTGGTTCTCCTGCGCGTCGTTGCGATGGTCGGGTGCTAGATGGTGTCGCCCGCGTCGGCGAGCAGGGTGGAGCCGGTCATGAGGGCGGCGAGGTCGCTCGTGCAGAACAGCACGACGCGGGCGATGTCGTCCGGGACGCCGATGCGGCCGAGCAGGCCGGTGCCCATGGTCTTGGCGATCTGGGCGGCGTCGAGCTGCGCGCCCATCGCCTCGGCGGCGGCCACCGCGGCGGCCATATTGCCCTCGGTCGGAACGAAGCTCGGTGCGACGCCGAGGACGCGGATGCCCTTGGGCGCGAGCTCGAGTGCGAGCTGCTTGGTCAGGCCGCGCGCGGCGTGCTTGGAGCCGACGTAGGCGGCCAGGCCCGGCGCGGTGCCCTTGAAACCGGCGGTCGAGACGACGTTGACGATCACGCCGCCGCCGTCCATGCGGTTCGCAGCCTCCTTGGCGCCGAGGAAGACCCCGCGCGTGTTCACGGCGAACACCCGGTCCCAGGCCTCGACGCTCATCTCGGCCACGGGCACGCTCGGGAAGACCCCGGCGTTGTTGACCCAGATGTCGACGCCGCCGAGCTGCTCGGCGGCGAGTTCGCCTGCGGCGGCGACGCTCGCTTCCTCGGCCACGTCCATGACGGTGCCGATGGCTTTCACGTTGTGCTGCTTCGCGATGTCGGCGGCGGCGCTCTCGGCGAGAGCGCCGTCGATGTCGCCTATCAGGAAGTCGGCGCCGGCTTCGGCCAGTCGCAGCGCGATGGCCTTGCCGAGGCCGCGCCCGCCGCCGGTGACGACGGCGCGGCGTCCGGCAAGGGACACGAGTTCGTGGAGGGACTTGCCGGAGACGTCGGGAATCGTCATCGGGGGCTCCTAAACGATTCCGGCGCCGTTGGCACGGGCGATGCCGCCGAGCCAGGCGAGGCTGGGCTTGGGGGTGCGGACGAAGGTCTCACGGTCGACCTGGATGAGGCCGAAGGTGGGCGCCCAGTGGCCCCACTCGTAGTTGTCGAGGAGGCTCCAGTGCAGGTAGCCGCGGATGTCGATGCCGTCGCTGATGGCGGCGTGCAGGGCCTGGAGGGCGCCTTCGGTGTAGAGAATGCGGCGCTCGTCGTCGGAGGTGGCGATGCCGTTCTCGGTGATGAGGATCGGGACGCCGCCGGTGACCTCGCTGGTGTGGCGCACGGCGATCCCGATGGCGTCGGGGCGGAACGCGGTGCCGACGAGGGTGTTGTCCGGGTGGGGCGGGTAGGGCTCGATGCCGTCCGCGCCGACCCACTGCGCGGAGTAGGACTGGACGCCCACGAAGTCGTCGCCCTTCGCGGCTTCGAGGTAGAGGTCCTCCCAGATGTACTGGAGTTCCTGCATCTTGGCCTCGCCGCCGGGGCGGGCCTCGTAGGCGCGGTTGGCTACGGACCAGCCGACCTTCGCGCCGGTGCGTTCGCGGATGAGGTCGCGCACGGCGTGGTGGGCTTCGACGAAGCGCTTCCCGATCTCGGGTTCGGGAGCGGGGAGCGGCGGACGGGGGCCGTCATCCACAGTGGGGCTCTGCCATTCGACTCCGGCTGCGGCGGCCTGCTGCATCTTGATCGCGAGGCCGGTCATCATGGCGAGCATGTTGGGCTCGTTCATGGTCACGACCCACTCGACGCCGTCCAGGATGGACGTCGCGGTCTCGACGTACGCGCGGAAGCGGTCGATCGCGGTGGGGGCCATCCAGCCGCCTTCAGCGGCGAACCACGCCGGGTTCGTGAAGTGGTGCAGGGTGACCACGGGCTTGAGGCCGAGTTCGAGCGCGGTCTCGATCATGCGGCGGTAGTGGCCCAGCTCTGCCCGCGAGAACTCGCCCGGGACCGGCTCGATGCGGGCCCACTCGATGCCGAAGCGGTAGCTGTTGAAGCCGTTGTCCGCGAGGAGCTGCATGTCCTCGCGGTAGCGGTGGTAAGAGTCGCAGGCGTCGCCGCTGCGCTCCATGCCGGGCATGCGGCCCTCGTTCGCCCAGAAGTCGGAGTTGAGGTTGTTGCCTTCGATCTGGTGCGGCGCGGTGGAGGCGCCCCACAGGAAGCCGTTCGGGAAGCTCATCGGGACAGTCTCTGCTTTCTGACTCGTGGTGGTGGTCTGAATGGTCTGCGTGGCGCGGTCGGTTTCGGCGCGGAACGTCGTATCGGCCGCAAGCGCCGGTGCGATCTCGGCGAGGTCGGCGTTCTCGGCGAGGAGCCATGCGGCGATCGCGGTGGCGCAGCCGCGCGCCGGGCGACCGGCCGCGCGTTCGGCGAGGGCCACGGGCACGATCCGCAGCCGGATCTTGGTGCGCGAGTCCTCGTTGATCTGGGCGAGGCGGTGCTCCATGCGCGGGTTGGCGAAGCGTTCGACGAGCGCGGCCCGGTACTCGGCGAGGCCGAGGTCGGGCAGGTGCCGGGCGGCCTCGTCCCACAGGGCCTCGACCTGGGCCCGGCACACCGGGTCGGCGATGGCCTGGGCCACGGTGGTGTGTCCGCGGAGGGTGCCGGACGCGGCGAGGAGCGTGTGCGCGCCGTTGAGCAGCCAGAGTTTGCGCCGCTCCCAGGGTTCGATGTCGTCAACGAAGCGGGCCCCGGCGGTCTCCCAGGCGGGACGGCCCGAGGGGAACTCGCCGCTGAGGACCCAGTCGCTGAACGGTTCGGCGACCACGGGCGCCCGGTCGAGGCGGCCGGTGGCGCGGGCGACCAGGTCGATGTCGGCCTGGTCGGGGCGGGGTGTGATCCGGTCGACCGAAGTGGACACGAACGAGACGCCGTCGAGCAGACCGGGACGGCCGGTCGCGTCGGCGAGGAAGGTGAGCGCGCGTTCGACCAGGCCGCCGTTGTCGGGGAGGTTGTCGCACGGGACGACCGCGAGCGGCGGCGCGCCGTTGCGTTGGCGTACTTCGAGTCCGGCGAGGACGCGGCCGAGGGCGGTGCGCGGTGCCCCGGTGCGGTCGCGCAGGCGCTCGATGTCGGCGGCCGTTTCGGGGTCGGCGAGGTCCGGGTTGCCTTTCGCGTCGAGGCGGTACCCGGCCTCGGTGATCGTGAGGGTGAGGATCGCGACCGCCGGGTCGGCGAGCGTGGCGGTGAAGTCGTCCACGTCGTCGCCGGGCACGGCCCGCACGATGCTGCCCACCGGCTCACACCGGTCGTGGTCGGCGGCGCGCTCGATCAGCGTGTACACGCCGCCTTGGGCGGCAAGGGTCTCGGCGGCCTCGGGCGAGCGGCCGGAGTAGGCGGCGATGCCCCAGTTTGCGGCGTCGGCGGCTTTCGCGGTGTACCAGGCCTGGTGCGAGCGGTGGAACGCGCCGAGTCCGAGGTGGACGATGCGGACGGGGGGCCGGTGCGGCAGCACGTCGCGGCCGAGCAGTGGCGTTCTCACAGCTTGAACACCTGCTTCGGCTGGTCGGACACGAGCTCGCCGATGATCCGCTCGGCCGCGGGCAGCGCCACGCGGCCTTCGGTGACGAGCCGCGCGAGGAACGCGGCGTCGGCGCGGCGGGCCGTGTCGTGGCGGGCCGGGATCGACAGGAACGCGCGCGTGTCGTCGACGAAACCGGAGCCGCGGAAGAACCCGGCGGTCTCGGTCACCGCGGAACGGAACCGCCCGATCGCGTCCGGCGCGTCGAGGAACCACCAAGGGGCGCCGATGAACACGCTCGGGTAGAAGCCCGCCATCGGGGCGATCTCGCGCGAGAACACCGTTTCGTCCACAGTGAAGAGCACGAGGTGGAAACCTGCGGCGAGACCGTAGCGTTCGAGGAGCGGGCGCAGGCCGCGCACGTAATCGGTGCGGACCGGGAGGTCGTGGCCGGTATCGGGGCCGAACCGCTCGAACGCGGCGGTGCTGTGGTTGCGCAGGACCCCGGCGTGGAGGGTCATGACCAGGCCGTCCTCGACGCTCATGCGCGCCATCTGGACGAGCATGTGGCCCCGGAACTCGCGGCGCTCGGCGGCGTCGGCCGTCCCGGCGAGCACGAGCTTGAAGAGCCATTCGGCCTCGCTCGGTTCGAGGTCGGCGGTGTAGGGCTCCTCGACGCCGTGGTCGGTGGAGACCGCGCCGTGCGCGATGAAGTAGCGGCGGCGCTCCTCCAGGGCCGCAAGGTAACCGGCGAAGGTGGACGGCTCGCCGGTGGCGGCGAGGAGGCGGTGGACGTTCGCGGAAAAACCGGCGGCGTCGGGGTCGAGGTACCGGTCCGGGCGGAAGGTGGGGACGACGCGCCCGCCGAGGTCGGCGGCGCGGATCGCAGCGTGGTCGGCGAGGTCGTCGAGCGGGTCGTCGGTGGTCGCCAGGAACTCGATGTTGAAACGGCGGAACAGGGCCCGGGGCCGGAACGCGGGTTGGGCGAGGCGGGCGGCGATCGCGTCGTAGGCCGCGTCGGCGGTCCCGGCGTCCAGGGGCGCTTCGATCCCGAGGACCTGCGTCAGGGCCTCGTCGAGCCAGTAGCCCGAGGCCGTGCCCGCGAAGAGGTGCGTGCGGGCGGCGAAGATCCGCCAGGCCGCGCGGGGGTCGGCGGCGGCTAGCGCGCGGAAGTCGGCCAGGTCGACGCCGTCGGCGTGGAGCATCCGGGTGACGTAGTGGTCGTGGCGCACAAGGAGGTCGACGGGGTCCGGGAACGGCGTGTCGGTTGCCAGCCAGGAGGCGGGGACGTGGCCGTGCGGCGAGATGACCGGCGCGTCGGCGACCCGCTGGTACAGGTCCCTGGCGACGGCCCGGATCTGCGGATCGGCGGGGAGGAGCCGGTCGGGATCGCGGCGTTGCGGCTGGGTCATGCGGGCAATTCAAACACGTGACTTAGCAATTGTCAATCGATTGCCATCACGATTTGATCGCAGCCCTCGGCGCATCGAACATGGCCGCGCTCAGGTATGCTCGTTACGCCTCGTGTCCGAAACCGACAGCGCGGCACCAATCGATTGCCGGTTGACAACCCCGGCAACAAGCGCGAAAGGGGAGGCATGGAGCAGTCCGACGCCGCCACCCGTCCCCGCAACGGCGATCGCAAGGCGCCCCCGACGATCTACGACATCGCCCGGATGACGGGCGTCAGCCCCTCCACGGTGTCGCGGGCGCTGAACAAGCCCGGCCGCCTCAACGCGCAGACCGAGCGGCGCATCCGCGACGCCGCCAAGGAGCTCGGCTACCGGATCAACCCCATGGCCCGCGCGCTGCCGACCGGCAAGACCGGCACGCTCGGCCTGCTCGTCTCCGACATCACCAACCCCGCGTACTTCGACCTCGTGCGCGGGGCCGAGCGGGTGGCCTCCGAGTCCGGGATGACGATCGTCTTCGCCGACTCGCAGGAGTCCCCCGAGCTGGAGCGGGCCACCGCCGAGCGGCTGCAGACCTCTGTGGACGGTCTGCTGCTCGTCGGCTCGCGCCTCGAGGACGCGCAGATCCAGGAGCTCTCCTCCGTGAAGCCGCTCGTGGTGGTGAACCGGCTCGTGGACGGCATCCCGGCCGTCATCCCCGATGTGCGGCCGGGCATCACGACCGCGCTGGAGCGGCTGCGGGACGCCGGGCACCGGCGGATCGCCTACCTCGCCGGGCCCGAGGCCTCGTGGATGAACGGCCAGCGCTGGCAGCACGCGTTCGACATCGCGGTGGAATGGGACATGTCCATCGTGGAGATCAAGTCGAACGCGCCTACCCGCGAGGGCGGTGCGGAGGCGTTCGGCCGGGTCAAGGCCGCCGACGTGAGCGCCGTGCTCGCCTACAACGACCTGGTCGCGCTGGGACTCCTGCGGGAGTGCCGCGACCACGGCCTGGACGTGCCGGGCCGGCTGAGCATCGTCGGCTTCGACGACATCTTCGGGGCCGACCTGCCGACCCCGGCGCTGAGCACGATCCGGATGCCGCTGGCGGCACTCGGCGAGCACGGCATCAGGCGGCTCTTGATCGAGATCGACGGCGGCGCTTCGGAAGACGAGTCGGCGCTGCCGACGGAGTTCGTGGGCCGCGAGTCGATCGGGAACGCCTAGACGGCGTCCAGGAGGGCGTCCAAAGCGGGGTTGCCGTGGCGGTGGCGCCAGACGCCGTAGAGCTCCACGGTGTCCGGCGGCAGGTCCTCGATGTCGAGGAAGACCAGGTTCGAGAGGTTGAACGCGCTGGCCGAGGAGGGCACGAGCGCGACCCCGAGCCCGGCGTTGACCACGGACAGGACCGTGTGGACCTGGCTGATGTGCTGCACGTACCGGGGTTTGAGGTGCGCCTGCTGGAACGCGGCGACGACGAGCTCGTAGAAGTACCAGGCCTCTGAGGGCGAGTACGTGACGACGTCGTGCTCGGCGATGTCCTCCATTGTGGGCGTTCGCTCCAGGCGGGTCAGCGGGTGGTCGCGCGGGGCCGCGAGGATGAGCGAGTCCGTTGCCACGAGCCGGGAGTCGAGCAGGTCCGAGCGGGGCACCTGGCGGACCAGGCCGATCTCGATCTCCCCGGCGTGCAGTGCGTCGAGCTGCGCGTGCGTGACCATCTCGCTGAGGACGAGGTCGACGCCGGGCAGTTCCGCTGCAGCGACGGCGATCCAGCGGCCGAGGACGGTGAGGGCCGAGACCGCCGTGAAACCGATGCGGATGGTCCCGGCGGTTCCGGCGGCGACGCGGCGGGCGCGCAGCGGCGCGGTGTCGGCCGAGGACAGGAGCCTGCGGGCCTCTTCGAGGAAGATCCGCCCGGCCGGGGTGAGCTCGGCTCCGCGCTGGGTGCGCAGGAAGAGGTCGAAGCCGACAGAGCGTTCGAGGCGCTGGATCTGGCGGCTCAGCGGCGGCTGGGTCATGAGCAGGCGCTCGGCGGCCCTGCCGAAATGGGACTCCTCGGCGACCGCCACGAAGCACCTGAGTTGGTCGAGTGTGTACCCGATGTCGCCTGTGGCCATGCCCTGAAGGTATCAGTTGATGTCAATTCAGTGTTGGACCGGTATGACCGGAGGGGGTTACGGTACGGGCCAAATCCACGGAACAGGAGACTGCCGCATATGTCGCGATACACCCCCGCAGAGATCCAGCGTGCGCTGGGCGAGGGCCTGCTGTCCTTCCCCGTGACCCACTTCCAGAAGGACCTCTCCTTCGACGAGACCGGGTACCGGAAGCACTTGGGGCACTTGGCGTCCTTCCCTGCGGCGGGGCTGTTCGCAGCGGGCGGCACGGGCGAGTTCTTCTCGCTCACGCCCGAGGAGGTCGGCCGGGTCGTGCGCGTCGCGGTCGACGAGGCCGCCGGCGCCGTCCCGATCATCGCCCCGGCCGGGCAGGGCACCGCCCAGGCGGTCGCGTTCGCGAAGGACGCCGAGGCCGCCGGGGCCGACGCGGTGCTCCTGTTCCCGCCGTACCTGACCGAGGTCGGGCAGGACGGCCTCGCCGCGCACGTCCGCGCGGTGTGCGAGGCGACCTCGCTGGGCGTCATCGTCTACCACCGGTCCAACGCCGAGTACGGCGTCGCCACCATCGAGCGGCTCGCGGCCGAGTGCCCGAACCTGGTGGGGTTCAAGGACGGCGTGGGCGACATCGAGTTCATGACGCGCCTGTACGCGACCCTCGGCGAGCGGCTGCTGTACATCGGCGGGCTGCCCACGGCCGAGACCTTCGCGCTTCCCTACATTCAGCTCGGCGTCACCACGTATTCCTCGGCCATCTTCAACTTCGTGCCAGAGTTCGCGATCGAGTTCTACAACGCGGTCCGGGCCGGGGACCGCGACGGGGTGTACCGGCGGCTGCGCGAGTTCGTGCTGCCGTACCTCGACATCCGCAACGCCGGCAAGGGGTACGCGGTGTCGATCGTCAAGGCGGGCATGACGGCCGTGGGCCGCACGGCCGGGCCCGTGCGCCCGCCGCTCCACGACCTCGGCGAGGGCGAACTCGCCGCACTCAAGCGCCTCATCGAGCAGTCGGCCTCATGACCCGACTCGAACCGGCCGCTGGCCCAGCGGAACAGGCGACCACCCCGACAGTGACCGCAATGCGGGTCGTGCCCGTCGCCGGGCAGGACTCCATGCTGCTCAACCTCTCAGGTGCGCACGCGCCGTACTTCACGCGCAACCTCGTGATCCTCACCGACGAGTCCGGGAACACCGGCGTGGGCGAAGTGCCCGGCGGCGAGGCCATCGCGCAGACGCTCCGGGACGCCGCCGATCTCGTACTGGGGTCGTCGATCGGCGCGTACCGGACGGTCCTCGAAGCGGTGCGACACCGCTTCGCCGACCGCGACGCGGCCGGGCGTGGACGCCAGACGTTCGACCAGAGGGTCACCGTCCACGTCCGGACCGCGCTCGAAGCGGCCCTGCTCGACCTGCTCGGCAAGCACCTCGGCGTGCCCGTGGCGGAACTGCTCGGCGACGGGCCGCAGCGCGAGAGCGTCCCGGTCCTGGGGTACCTGTTCTTCGTCGGCGACAAGGGCCGCACCGATCTGCCGTACCGCGACGGGTCTACTGAGGACGACGCGTGGCTGCGGCTGCGCGACGAGGCCGCGATGACCCCTGAAGGCGTTGTGGCCCTTGCCGAGGCCGCAGAGGCGCGCTACGGGTTCCGGGACTTCAAGCTCAAGGGCGGCGTGCTGCCCGGCCGCGAGGAGGCCGCGGCCGTCAGGGCGCTCGCCGAGCGGTTCCCGGACGCGCGGATCACCTTGGACCCCAACGGCGCGTGGTCGCTCAGCGAAGCGATCGAGCTGTGCCGCGACCTCGACGGCGTGCTCGCGTACGCCGAGGACCCGTGCGGCGCCGAGAACGGCTACTCCGGGCGCGAAGTGCTCGCGGAGTTCAAGCGCGCCACCGGCATGCGCACGGCGACGAACATGATCGCGTGCGACTGGCGGGAGTTCGCGCACGCCGTGCGCACCGACGCCGTCGACATCCCGCTGGCCGACCCGCACTTCTGGACCATGGCCGGCTCGGTGCGCGTCGCCCAGGCTTGCGAGGCCTTCGGCCTCACGTGGGGCTCCCACTCCAACAACCACTTCGACGTCTCGCTGGCGATGTTCACCCATGTCGCCGCCGCCGCGCCCGGCCGGATCACCGCGATCGACACGCACTGGATCTGGCAGGACGGGCAGCGCCTCACCGCCAATCCACCGCGCATCGTGGACGGTGCGATCGAAGTGCCGAAAACGCCGGGACTCGGCGTCGATGTCGATGAGGCCCAAGTGGATGCAGCTCATGAGCAGTATTCGAGAAACGGGCTGGGCGCGCGCGACGACGCGGCCGCTATGCAATACCTTGTCCCCGGATGGAACTTCAACCCGAAACGCCCATCGCTGGGATGAATTCGTGGCTATTCGATCACTAAGAGGAGCAGACACAATGCAACACCCCCTCCCCCGACGCGGACTGCTCGCCGGTCTCGCCGCGGTGCCCTCGCTCGCCGCCCTCGCGGCCTGCCAGGTGCAGGGCGGCGCTGACGACACTGCGGCGGACTTCCCGACCCGCGCGGTCGACTTCTGGGTCCCCTTCGACGCCGGGGGCTCCGGCGACCTCATCAGCCGCGCGGTCGCCAAGGCCGCCGAAGAGCCGCTGGGCCAGTCCCTGCCGGTCACCAACAAGCCCGGCGCCAACGGCGCCGTCGGCCTCAAAGAACTACTGGCGGGCAAGGCGGACGGGTACACGATCTCCCTCGCCGTCAAGTCGCTGTTCGCCATCGGCCCGCTCGTCGTCGACGACCCTGACGCGGTCACCATCGACCAGCTGCGCATCATCACCACCCTCACGAACGAGGGCTACGTGCTCGTCGTCCACGCCGACTCTCCCTATCAGACCCTCGACGACCTGCTCAAGGCCGACGCGGTGAACTACGGGACCACCGGCGTGGGCACCGGCTCGCAGCTCTCGGCGGGCCTGCTGTTCGGCCTCGCCGGAGTCGCCGCCACCGACGTCCCCTTCGACGGCGGCGGCCCCACCGTCACCGCCCTGCTGGGCCAGGACATCGACGCGGCCTCGCTCTCGCTCGCGGAGACCATGCCGCACATCGAAGCCGGCGACATGCGGCCGCTGTGCGTGTTCTCCGAGGAGCGCAGCGTCTACCTCAACGACGTGCCGACCGCGCTGGAGGCGGGCCACAACATCCTCGTCGACCAGCGCCGGTTCATCGTCGTCCCCGCCGACACCCCCGACGACGTCGTGGGCGTGCTGACGCTGGCGTTCGAGGAGGCCCGCGAGGGCGGCGAGTACGGCCAGTTCCTCCAGGACAACTTCATGGAGCGCTGGGAGGTCGACGGCATCGAGGCGGAACTGCACCTGGCCGAGGCCACCGAGCAGTTCGCCGCGCAGATCGCCGACTCCGGCGTCGAACTCGGCAGCGCGTAATGGGTGAGGCGGTCATGGCCGATACCGAACCCGTTGCGGCCCAAGAGGAAGAGCCGGAAGGGCCGCGCGCCGGCGGCCGCGTCCAGTCGGTCGTCGCGGGCGCCGTGCCCGTGGCGCTCGGCGCCGTCGCGGCCTGGTTGAGCTTCGGACTGAACGTCGGGAGCCTCACCGATCCGGGCCCCGGGCTCTGGCCGCTGATCGTGGCCTGCCTGCTCGTGGCGTCCGGGATCGGGATCATCGCCGTGACCGCCAAGTCCCGCAGGGACACCGAGGCGTTCACGCGCGGGACGGTCGCGGTGCTCGCCGCCGCGGGCGGCCTGGCCGTGTACGCCTCGCTGTACGAGATCGTGGGCTTCGAGGTGCCGACCGTGCTGCTGCTGTTCGCGTGGCTGAAGTTCCTCAGCCGCGAGTCGTGGCTCATGAGCGCAGGTCTAGCGGTGGCCGTCACTGCGGCCGCGTACGCCCTGTTCATCATCGGGCTCAACGTGCCGCTCCCCCACATCATCGTCTTCTAGTCCGTCCCCACTGGAGTACTCAACGTGGACTTCTCCTCAGTGCTCTCCGGGTTCACGGTGGCGTTCGAGTGGCAGAACATTCTCTTCTGCCTGCTCGGCGTCACCGTGGGGATGCTCATCGGCGTGCTGCCGGGCCTCGGCCCGGCCGCGACGATCGCGATCCTGCTGCCCGTCACCTACAACCTGGAACCCACGGCGGCCGTCATCATGCTCGCCGGGATCTTCTACGGCGCGCAATACGGCGGCACCATCACCTCGGTGCTGCTGAAGCTGCCCGGTGAAGCATCCACAGTGGTCACCGCGCTCGACGGGCACGCGCTCGCGCGGCGCGGCGAGGCCGGTCCCGCGCTCGGGATCGCCGCGATCGCCTCCTTCATCGGCGGCACCGCGTCGATCATCCTGCTCTCGTTCATCGCCCCGGCCCTGGCGGGCGTGGCGCTGGCGTTCGGCCCGGCCGAGTACACCGTCCTGGCGCTCATCGGGATCTTCCTGGTCGGCACGCTCGGGAACGGCTCGGTCATCAAGAGCGCCGCCGCCGCGGCGGCCGGGCTCCTGCTGGCCACGGTCGGCCTCGACCCGCTCCTGGGCACGCCCCGGTTCACGTTCGGCACCGACCAGCTCGCCGACGGCATCGACTTCACGATCGTCGCCATGGGGCTCTTCGGGGTCGGCGAGATCCTGTACAACCTGGAGCACCGCAACCGGCCGCAGACCGCAGTGCCTTCGTTCGGGCGGGCGATCCCCAGCCGCCTGCACTGGCTCAAGTCGCGGATGGCGATCCTGCGCGGCTCGGTCACCGGGTTCGTCCTCGGCATCCTGCCGGGCGGCGGCGCGACGATGGCCTCGCTCGTGGCGTACGCGGTCGAGAAGCGCAGCGCGAAGGACCCGTCGCGGTTCGGCAAGGGCGCCGTCGAAGGCGTCGCCGGGCCGGAGTCGGCGAACAACGCGGCCGCGACCTCGTCGTTCATCCCGCTGCTGACGCTGGGCATCCCCGCGAACGCGACCATGGCGGTGCTGTTCGGCGCGCTTATGCTGCAGGGCATCACGCCGGGCCCGGCGCTCATGACCGACCACCCCGACGTGTTCTGGGGCGTCGTCAACTCGATGTACCTGGGCAACATCCTGCTGCTGGTCCTGAGCATCCCGCTCATCGGCCTGTTCGTGCGGATGCTGAAGGTGCGCCCGGGCATCCTGGCGCCGATCACCGTGGTGATCACGATGATCGGCACCTACTCGATCCGCAACAACGCCTTCGACATGCTGCTCGTGATCGGCCTGGGCCTGCTCGGCTACGGGATGCGCAAGCTCGGGTTCGAGCCGGGGCCGTTCGTCCTCGCGTTCGTGCTCGGCTCGCTCCTGGAGGCCTCGTTCCGCCGCTCCATGCGGATCTTCGGCGGCGACGTGAGCGAGTTCGTGCAGCGCCCGGTCTCCGGGACGCTCGTGGCGATCCTCGTGCTCACCGTCGTGATCGTGCCGCTCCTGCGCAAGGTCCGCACCCGCCAGACGGCGGTCGCGGAAGACGCCGGCGTCAAAGCCGACTAACGCTTTTCCTCTGGGGTCGAAGGGGCCGAAGGCGCATGCGCCTTCGGCCCCTTCGCTTTGCTAGAGAAGGCGGTGAGCAGGACCGCTACCGCCAGAGGGGCCCTGCTGTTCCCCCGCTGGCGCGCCCCGGTGAAGACCCGGTCATTGGCGGTTCCCCGAAACGGAGCGAGGATTCGGGTGGGCCGGAAACATGCGCGCATCGCAATCTGATGACTACGCTCACCCGTGACCCGCAACCGCCGAACGATCTGGAGCAACCGTGCTGACCGCCAACGCCTGGGCCGCGCCTTCCGCGACCGAACCGCTCGTCAAGACCACCGTCGAACGCCGCGACCTCGGCCCGCGCGACGTGCTCATCGAGATCAAGTACGCCGGGATCTGCCACTCCGACATCCACACCGTGCGCGGCGACTGGGGCCCGCAGCAGTACCCGCTCACCGTGGGCCACGAGATCGTCGGCATCGTCACCGAGGTCGGCGCCGAAGTCACCAAGCACGCCGTCGGCGACCGCGCCGGGATCGGCTGCCTCGTAGGCTCGTGCCGCGAATGCGTCCAGTGCCTCCAGGGCAACGAGCAGTACTGCCTCAAGGGCATGGTCGGCACCTACGGGTCGGTCGACGCCGACGGCACCATCACCCAGGGCGGCTACTCCACTCACATCGTCGTCGACGAGCACTTCGCGCTGCGCGTCCCCGAGGGCATCCCCTTCGAGGCCGCCGCGCCGCTGCTGTGCGCCGGGATCACCACGTACTCGCCGCTGCGCCACTGGAACGCGGGCCCCGGCAAGAAGGTCGCCATCGTCGGCCTCGGCGGGCTCGGCCACATGGGCGTCAAGTTCGCCCACGCACTCGGCGCCGAGGTCACGGTGCTCTCCCAGTCGCTCAAGAAGCAGGAGGACGGCCTCCGCCTGGGCGCCGACCACTACTTCGCGACCGGTGACCCGGCCACGTTCGAGACTCTCGCCGGCAGCTTCGACCTCATCATCAACACCGTCTCCGCGAAGATCGACATCGACGCGCACCTGCGACTCCTCGCGGTCGACGGCGCCCTCGTGAACGTCGGCGCTCCCGGCGAGCCGCTGCCCGTCGGCGTGTTCAACCTGCTCATGGGCCGCAAGACCTTCGCCGGTTCGGCAATCGGCGGCATCCCCGAGACCCAGGAGATGCTCGACTTCTGCGCCGAGCACGGCATCGCCTCCGAGGTCGAGGTCATCTCGGCCGACCAGATCAACGAGGCCTACGAGCGCGTGCTCGCCTCCGACGTGCGGTACCGCTTCGTCATCGACGTCGACACCATGAAGTAGCGCAAGCGAAGAGGAAAGCCGGGACGCGAGCGTCCCGGCTTTCGCCGTTCACACGGCCTCTACCGAATCCTCTACAGGGGACGCCATGTCGAGGAGCGCCAGCGCGTCGTCCCCGCCGCTGCCGGGCTCGGCGTAGTACACGACCATGCGCATCCCGGTCCCTCCGGCCAGCTCGAAACCCTGGTAGCCCAGGGTGATGTCGCCGATGAGCGGGTGGTGGAAGGACTTGCGGCCGGTCGTGTGGCCGCGCACTTCGTAACGGTCCCAGAGCTTCGCGAACGCCGGGCTCTTCACCGACAGCTCCCCCACGAGGCTCTGCAGGTCCGGCGCGTCCGGCTCCGTCCCCGCCAGCGCCCGCAGGCTCGCCACGCACCCGCGCACCTGGTTCTCCCAGTCGGCGATCGCGACCTGCGCGTTCGGGTGCAGGAACATGTAGCGGGCGACGTTCTGCTTGGTCGCGGGCCATTCCTCGATCCCCGGGAGCAGGCGCAGCCCGCCCGGGTTGGAGGCGAGCACGTCCATGCTGCGGCTCATCACGTACGCGGGGTTGGGGCGGAGGCGCTCGAGGATCTGCGCGATCCCGGGAGGCAGGGTGCGGCTCGGGGCCTTCGGGGTGTCGGCGGAGCGGCGGGCGGCGCTGGCGGCGAGGTCGCGCAGGTGCTCGTGCTCGGCGCCGTCGAGTCTGAGGGCGCGGGCGAGGGCCTCGACGACCTGCGGGCTCGGGCGGGTCTCCTTGCCGCGTTCGAGGCGCGTGTAGTAGTCGATGCTGACGCCCGCGAGGGTGGCGAGCTCTTCGCGGCGCAGGCCGGGGGTGCGGCGGATGCCGGGGCCGGTGGCGAGGCCGACCTCGGCCGGGGTGATCCCTTCGCGGCGGGCGCGCAGGAACCTGCCTAGTGCGGAGGCGGCGGGCGGCTGCGGTGTCGTCATGCCTCCAGTGTTCCACCGCCGCGACCTGGGCCGCCGCTCGTTGAGGGGCCGCGTTGCACCCCGGGAGGCGCGTCGGTCCCGGCGACGGTCTGGCGCCAGTGCTCGGCGGCTTCGGCCATGTCCCGGCGCAGGTATTCGAAGAAGCGGCTGGTGTCGCGCAGGCGGGCCCCGGCGGGCGTGGCGTCGCCGAAGAGGTCGGCGCCCTGCCCGGTGAGCTCGGCCCACGTGTCCATCCCGGCGATGCTGGCCCGCCAGGCGTGGTACCAGGACTGCGGGTCGAGCCGGTAGCGCAGGTGGCGGCCTTCGCGTTCGCGCGTGACGAAGCCGCGTCCGGTGAGCCAGGCGGCGGCTTTGGAGACCGACGCGGGGCTCACGTGGAGGGCGACGACGAGCTCGGCGGCGGTGCGTCCTCCGGAGTCGGTGGTGTACAGGCAGGTCAGGACCCTGGCGGCCATTGCGGGGACGCCGGTGCCGATCATCATCCGCGTGAACCGCTCCTCGAACTCGTGGAGGGCCGGGGCGTCTTCGGCCGTGTCGGGCCCGGCCGTCGGGTAGGGCTTGCGGCGGCGGGCTCTCCAGCGGGAGGCCTGCTCGGCGCGGTCGGCGCGGTAGCGGCGGTCGCCGCCGTTGCGGGCGACCTCGCGGCTGACGGTGGAGGCGGGGCGGCCGAGGCCGCGCGCGATCGCGGCGTGGCTGAGGCCCCGCGCGACGCCTGCGGCGATCCGCTCGCGTTCCTCGAAGGTCAGGCGCCCTCCGGGCATGGAGTCCTCCCCCTGTGCGTTCAGCTGCAGTGTCGTTGCAAAGAATCAAAGCCGGTGACCTGGAACAACAGTTCTTTCTTCTTGCTGCACTGCGAAATCCGAACCTAGCATTCGGCGCATAGGAACCGGAACCGACGCAAGGAGCAGGCCATGTTCCCGACCATGCCGACCACCCGCGAAGCCTCACGTCCGTTCGACCCGCCCGAAGGGCTCGCGGCGCTGCGCGAGGCCGCGCCGCTGTCGCGCCTGAGCTACCCCGACGGCCACACCGGGTGGATCGCCACCGGGCACGCGGTCGTGCGTGCCGTCCTCGGCGACGCGCGGTTCAGCGCCCGGACCGAGCTGCAGCACATGCCGATCCCGGGCGGGACGCTCGGGCAGCCGCCCGCGCCGGGCATGTTCATCGCGATGGACGCGCCCGAGCACTCCCGGTACCGGCGGCTGCTCACCGGCCAGTTCACGGTGCGGCGCATGCGGCTGCTGGCCGAACGCGTCGGCGAGATCGCCGACGAGCACCTGGACGCGATGGAGCGGCACGGCGGCCCGATCGACCTCGTGGCGGCCCTCGCCGAGCCGATCCCGGCGCAGATGATCTGCGAGCTGCTCGGCGTCCCGTACGCGGAGCGGGCCCGCTTCCAGGAGCAGGCGCTGTCGATGTCGCGGCTCGACGCGACGCCCGAGGAGCTGGGGGCGGCGTTCGCGGCGATCCTCGGCTTCCTCGCGGAACTGGTGGCGGCCAAGCGGTCCGAGCCGACCGACGACCTGCTCGGCGGGTTGGCCGCCAGCGAGCTCACCGACGAGGAGCTGGTCAACATCAGCTTCATGCTGCTCGCCGCCGGGCTCGACACGACCTCGAACATGCTGGCCACGGGCGTCTACGCGCTCCTGACCCACCCCGTGCAGCTCGCGGCGCTCCGCGCGGACCCGGGCCTGGCCGACCGCGCGGTGGAGGAGCTGTTCCGCTATCTCAGCGTCGTCCCGTTCCTGGTGCGCACGGCCCTCGAAGACGTTGTGCTGGAAGGCGAGACGATCAGGGCCGGGGAGACCGTGACGCTGTCGCTGCCCGCCGCGAACCGCGACCCGGTGAAGTTCGCCGAGCCTGACGTGCTCGACCTCCTGCGTTCCGCGACCGGCCACATGGGGCTCGGCCACGGCATCCACCAGTGCCTCGGACAGCAGCTCGCCCGCGTCGAACTGCAGGTCGCCATCCCGGCGCTGTTCGCGCGCTTCCCCGGCCTGCGCCTCGCCGTACCGCCCGAGGACATCGCGATGCGCACCGACATGGTCGTCTACGGCGTGCACTCGCTGCCCGTCGCCTGGAAGGAGTGACCGTCATGGACACGAAGGTCTGCCTCGTCACCGGGGCCTCGGCCGGGATCGGCCGCGCGACCGCGCTCGACCTGGCCGGCGCCGGGCATGTCGTCTACGGGGCCGCGCGGCGCGTGCACAAGATGCGCGACCTGGTCGCGGCGGGCGGCCGCGCGCTCGCGATGGACGCGCGGGACGGCGAGCAGCTCGACCGCGCCGTCGCCGCCGTCATCGAAGAGCAGGGGCGCATCGACGTCCTGGTCAACAACGCGGGCACCGTGGTCCACGGCTCCATAGAGGAGGTACCGCTGGCCGAGGCCCGCGACCAGTTCGAGGTCAACGTCATCGCCCCGGCCCGGCTCGTGCAGCTCGTGCTGCCCCACATGCGAAAGCAGGGCTCGGGCACGATCGTGAACGTCTCCTCGGTCGGCGGCGTGATCACCCTCCCGCTCGGGGCCTGGTACTACGCGTCGAAGCACGCCCTGGAGGCGTTCTCGGACACGCTGCGCATGGAGGTCGACCAGTTCGGGATCGACGTCGTCGTGGTCCAGCCCGGCATCATCGAGACCGGGTTCGAGGACCAGACCGCCGTGCAGCTGCGCGCCCACTCCGGCGCCGGGCCGTACCGGGTGATGGCCGAAGGCATGGCGCGCAGGGCGGAAGAGGGCCTGGGCGAGGACGCCTCCGACCCCGGCGTCGTCGCCGACACGGTGCGCGCGGCCGTCGAGGCCGAGGTCCCGCTCACGCGCTACGCGGTCGGGCACCTCGCCGACAAGCTCCTCGAGCTCCACCGCGACCTGCCCGACCGCGAATGGGACGCCCTCGCGACCCGCACCGCTTTAATCCCCGGGTTCGAGGAGGGCCGCGTAGAGGGTGAGGCCGGGGCCGAAGGCCAGGGCCACGACCGGGCCGTCCGGTGGACCGGCGGCCAGGATCTCATCCAGGACGAGGAGGACCGTGGCCGAGGAGCAGTTGCCGTGCTCCGCAAGCACATTGCGGGACCAGGAGAGTGCGGCCGGGTCGAGGCCGAGGCTTTCCTCGACGGCGTCGAGGATGCGCGGGCCGCCGGGGTGGACGGCCCAGGCCGCCACGTCTTTCACATCATGGCCGTGGCGGCCGAGGAGGTCCTTGACGAGCGGGCCGACGTGTTCGGCGAGCGCGTCGGGGACCTCCGGCGAGAGGCCCATGCGGAAGCCGAGATCGGTGATGTCCCAGGTCATCTGGTGGCGGCGGGCGGTGTCGGTGCGCGAGTCGACATCGACGACGCGCAGGCCGGGCGCGGCGTCGGGGCGCAGGACGACCGCGGCGGCGGCGTCGGCGAAGAGCGCGTGCGAGACCATCTGCTCGGGGTCGATCGTGGCGGGCTGCAGATGCAGTGACGTGAGTTCGAGGCAGAGCAGCACGGCCGGGCGGCCGCGGGCCGCGACGTAGTCGGCGGCGGTCGCCATCCCGGGGAGCGCGGCGTGGCAGCCGGTGTGTCCGATGAGGAGCCTGCGGGCGTCGGCGGGGAGCGGGAGCAGCCGCGCGAGTTCGATGTCGAGGCCGGGCGTGCGGTAGCCGGTGCAGGTGACGACGGTCAGGAGCCCGATCTCGTCGGGCCCGGTTCCGGCTGCGGCGAGCGCGTTCCGGACCGCTTCGAGTCCGAGCGGCGGCGCGGTCTCGCCGTAGCGGGCCATGCGTTCGGCGGTGGTCCACTCGGCGACGGCCTTGAACTCGGCCGGGTCGGTCGCGGAGTGGCGGGCGCGCACGTCGGAGGCGGTGAAGATGCGCTGGGCGACGCGGCTGCGGGAGAAGTGCCAGCGGAACACGTCCTCCCACAACTGCTCCTGGGTGTAGGCGGGCGGCAGGCCCGCGCCGATACCGGCGATGCGCGCGGTCACCATCGCGGGACCTCCGCGTCGTGCTCGGGGTCCTCGCCGAGCGCGGCGGTGCCGAGCCAGTCGGCGCACACGTCCGAAGTGGCCGGTTGGAGCGCGCCGCAGCGGGCGTCGCGGTAGAGCCGTTCGAGGGGGTGGCCGCGCCGGGACGCGGAGGCCCCGGCCGCTTCGAGCAGCGAGGAGGGGACCTGGACGGCGGTGTCCCCGGCGGTGAGCTTCGCGCGCCAGACCCACTCGTTTGTGGCGGGATCGCCTGGGGCGCGGTCGATCCGGGCGGCGGCCTCGGCGACGACGAGTTCGGCGGCGGCAACCGCGTTGTCGGCGCGGCCGAGCCTGGCCCGCGCGGCGGGGAGGCGGCCGAGACCGCGGGCCCGGAGGTGTTCGGCGGCGGCGTCCACGGCGGCGCGCGCGACGCCCGCATAGACGGCGGAGTAGGAGGCGACGAGCCACTGCGGCATGGCCTCGGCGATCATGAGCGTGAGGCCTTCGACGCCGCCGAGGAGGGCGCCCGGGTCCACTTCGACGTCGAAGTGGACATCGTGGCTTCCGGTGGCGCGCATGCCGAGTGCGTCCCAGGTCTCTTCGACGCGGATGCCGTCCCCGGCGGGGACGAGGAAGTAGGACACCTGCGGGTCCTCGGCGTCGGCTTTGCGGGCGGTCACGAGGTAGGCGTCCACGTGCCCGGCGCCGGAGCAGAAGGCCTTGCTGCCGGTGATGCGGTAGCCCGAGCCGGTGCGGCGGTACTCGGTCTTGGTCAGCGAGAGCCGCGAGCCGGTGCCGCGCTCGCTCATCGCGACGCCGTAGAGGGCGCCGCCCGCGGCGGCTTCGAGGGCCTTGTCGCGGGCTTCGAACGAGCTCTTCGGGGCGCCGAGGAGGCGCATGAGGTCGTCCGGGGTCTGCGCGAGCGCGCCGGTGACGGAGGCGTGCATGTTGAACACGAGGGCCGTGGAGCCCGCGCCGCGCGCGAGGGCGGCGGCCACGCGGGAGTACTCGCCGAACGAGGCGCCGAACCCGCCGAGCCGCTCGGGCACCATGAGGCCGTACAGGCCCGCCGCCTGCAGGTCGGCGAAGTCCGACTTCGGGAACCTGCCGCGCTCGTCGTGGGCGCCCGCGCGTGCCGCGAGGCCGGGCGCGAGTTCGCGGGCCAGCGCGAGGGCGCGTGCGCCGGGGCTCTCTGCTGCAGTCATGGGCATCAGTGTCCTCGGAACGCCGGGCCCGATCAACCCTCACGCGCTCAAGTCGCCGATATTCCAATATGGAGGAGCAGGGCGACGTCGATGAGGGCCACGAGCATGACGGCGCGGAACGCCGCCCGGGAGCGGGGGCGGTTGTCGAGGACGAAGCCGACGACGAGGATGCCCACCGCGGCCGGGACGGTGGCGAGCGCGAGCGGCGAGGGCGTGCCTTCCGGCCCGAAGACCAGGAGCGCCGAGGTGGCCAGGACGAGGGCGGCGGTCGCGAAGCGGCTCGCCTTGGGGCCGAGGCGGTGCGGGAGGCCGTGTACGCCGGTGGCGGCGTCGTCGGCGAGGTCGGGCAGCACGTTGACGAAATGGGCGGCCGAGCCGAGGGTCGCGGCGGCGGCGATGAGCCACGGCGGCGGGAACGGATCGCCGTTCGAGAGGAACACGGGCAGCAGTCCGAAGGAGAACGCGAACGGCGCCACTGAGAACGCGGTGGCTTTGAGTCCGAGGTCGTAGGCCCAGGCCGAGGCGAGGGCGGCGAGGTGCGCGGCGGCGGCGAGCGGGGCCGAGAAGAGCGTCAGGGCGATGGCGGCGGCGGCCGAGACGATGAACGCGGTCCGTACGGCCGCTGGCCGGATCTCCTTGGCGGCCAGGGGTTTGTCGGTGCGGCCGACCCGGGCGTCGCGGGGCGCGTCGACGAGGTCGTTGAGCCAGCCGACGGAGAGCTGCCCGGCGAAGACGGCCGCCGTCGCGAGCACGGCCGAGAGGACCGGGCGGTGGGAGCCGGTCGCCAGTCCCGCTGCGACGGCCGTGACCGCGACGGCGGGCAGCGGGTGGGAGGTCACCACCAGCGCGCGGCTCGCCGTCAACTGCTTCACGGCGCCAGTGTGCCACCCTGGCGGCATGAGCGGAAGCCCCGAAACACCGAACGACCCGGCCCTCTACGACCGGCTGGTGGACGAGTGGTGGCGGCCGCGGGGCGTGTTCGCGATGCTCCACTGGCTCGCGGCGGCACGGGCCGAGCTCGTTCCGGCCGCGCCGCGCGAAGGCGCGGTCCTGGTCGACCTCGGCTGCGGCGCGGGTCTGCTCGCGCCGCACCTGGAAGGCAAGGGGTACAGGCACATCGGCGTGGACCTCTCGCACGATTCACTGAAGCTCGCCGCCGCGCACGGGGTCCTCGCGATCCGGGGCTCGGTGCTCGCCGTACCCCTGCCGGACACCTGCGCGGACGTGGTCGTGGCGGGCGAGATCCTGGAGCACGTGCCGGACCTCCCCCGCGCGGTCGCGGAGGCGTGCCGGCTCCTCCGCCCGGGCGGGCTCCTGGTGATCGACACGCTCGCAGCGACCGCCCTCTGCCGCTTCCTCGCGATCGACCTGGCCGAACGCCTCCCGCGCATCGCCACTCGCGGCGTCCACGACCCCGCCCTCCTGGTCGACCGCAAGACCCTCGTCAACGAATGCGCGAAACACGGTGTGCCCCTGGAACTCCGCGGCATCCGCCCCGCACTGGCCGACTTCGCCCTGTGGCTCCTCCACCGCCGATCCGCAGTTCGCATGGTCCCCGTGGCATCGACCGCGGTCCTCTTCCAGGCCCGCGGCCGCAAACACCGCTGACCCCGGCCGTGGGCTGGACATACGTTGCCAATGGGAGGGGTGTTGCGTACGTCTCATCGAAGCAGTTATATTTGTTTGGTCATACCTTTAAAGCAAAGGCCCCCGGCAGCCTGCATCCCCCAACGAAAGGCATCGCCATGGGCGACACCTCAAGCAACGTCCCCGCGTTCCGAATCCAGCGCCGCGGTCTCTTCCAGGCGGGCGCGGCGGGCGCGGTCGCCGCCTCCCTCGCCGGATGCGCGGCCCTCGACGAAGGACCCGAGGGCACGGCGGCGGGATCGGACGAACTCGCCGACCTGCTCCCCACGTACACGCCGTACGACGGCGGCGTCGAGCCCGACCTGCCCGGCCAGCCCGACGGCACCGTCTCCCCCGGCTACCTCTCGCGCCCCGAAGCACCGGTCCAGGCCGTCACCGAGGCGCCCATGACCACCGGCGAGGAGATCACCGCGATCACTCCCCTGTGGAACCCGGCCCCGCCCGGCCTGCCCGACAACTCCTACTTCACCGCCGTCAACGAAGCCCTCGGCGGCACGGTCGTCTTCAACATCGCCGACGGCAACAACTACCTCGACAAGATCACCACGACCCTCGCCAGCGGCGACGTCCCGGACATGTTCCAGATCCCCGGCTGGGAGATCATCAAGCTCTCCGACTTCAGCGAGGCCGCGAACGAGCTGTTCGCCGACCTCTCCCCTTACGTCGCCGGAGACAAGGGCGCCGACTACCCGCTGCTCGCCTCCTACCCCACGGCCGCCTGGGCCATGGGCGTCTTCGGCGGCACCCTCCTCGGCGTCCCCTGGGAGCGGGCGCCCTACACGAACACCATGTTCGCGCGCCAGGACATCCTCGACGAGCTGGGCCTGGAGCACCCCCGCAACCTCGAAGAGCTGCTGGCCATCGCCGAAGAGGTCAACGACCCGTCCAAGAACCGCTGGGCGTTCGCCAGCCTCGACCAGACCGTCCAGGAGGCCATGGGCGTCCCCACCCTCTGGAAGGTCGAGGACGGCAAGCTGGTGCACAAGTTCGAGACCGAGGCCTTCGCCGCCGCGATCGAGTTCACCCGCACCGTGTTCGACAAGGGCCTCGTGCACCCCGACTACGTCGCCGACCGCCTCACCAACTCCAAGGAGATCATCGGCTCCGGCCAAGCGGTGTTCTATGAGGACGGCCTCGGCGCCTGGCACGAGATGCTCGGCACCTACAAGACCGTCGAGGGCTTCGACCTCCAGGCCGTGAACCCCATGGCCCGCGAAGCCGGAGGCACGCCCACCATCTGGCGCGACGACCCGGCCGGCATGTTCACCTTCATTCGCAAAGACCTCTCCGAGGACCGGATCAAGGAGTGCCTGCGCGTCGCCAACTGGTGCTCAGCCCCCTACGGCACCAAGGAATGGGACCTCGTCTGGGACGGCGTCGAAGGCGTCCACTTCACCGTCGACGCCGAAGGCGTGCCCCAGCGCACCGACCTCGGCCAGGCCGAAGTCGCCAACACCTACCTGTTCCTCTCCGGCCGCGCCAACGCGAACTTCAAGTTCCAGTACCCCGGCCTGGTCGAAGCCCAGCACGCGTGGGAGACCAACGCCGCCGCGTTCCTCGACGACCACCCGTTCCAGGGCCTGCGCATCGAGATGCCCTCCGACCTCTCCGCCGAGAACGAGCCCATGACCGACGCCCACCACGAGATCTACCGCGGCCAGCGCGAGGTCGCCGACTGGACGGGCCTGGTCGAGGACTGGCGCACCAAGGTCGGCGACTCGGCCCGCGAGTACTACACCAAGGTCGCAGAGGACAACGACCGCCTGTGAGCGCCTTGGCAACTGAAGCCCGCCCGACCGCGGACGCCCCGAAACGCAGGGCGAAGCCGAAGACGCACTGGCGGGAGCGGCTGCGCCGCGACTGGCCGCTGCTGCTCATGGCCGCGCCGATGATGCTGCTGGTGTGGGGGTTCTGGTGGATTCCCGCGCTGGGCAACGTGATCGCGTTCCAGGACTACAAGCCGTTCACCGGCGGGATCTTCGAGTCGCGCCTGGTCGGGTTCACGCACTTCCAGCTGCTGTTCGGCGACCCCGAGTTCCTGCGGGCCGTGGTGAACACGCTGTCGATCACCGCGTTCCAGCTGGTGTTCTACTTCCCGGTGCCGATCGCGCTGGCGCTGCTCATGCACTCGATCGCGTCCGGTCGGCTCCGCGCGATGCTGCAGAGCGTGGTGTACCTGCCGTACTTCTTCTCGTGGGTGCTCGTCGTCGCGATCTTCCAGCAGATGCTCGGCGGGGCGGGGCTGCTCTCGCAGGTGCTGCGCGCCAACGGGTTCGAGGGCGTGGACTGGATGACCGATCCGGACACGTTCATCCTGCTGGTCACGTCGCAGGCGATCTGGAAGGAGGCCGGGTTCGGAGCGATCATCTTCCTCGCGGCGCTGGCCGCGATCGACCCGAACCAGTACGAGGCGGCGGCCGTGGACGGGGCCGGGCGCTGGCGCAGGCTCTGGCACATCACGCTGCCGGGCATCCGGCCGGTGATCGTGCTGCTGCTGATCCTGCGGCTGGGCGACGCGCTGAACGTCGGGTTCGAGCAGTTCTTCCTGCAGCGCAGCGCTGTGGGGTCGCAGGCCTCGGAGGTCTTCGACACGTTCGTCTACTACAGCGGCATCCGCACCGGCGACTTCGACTACGGGGCCGCGGCGGGGCTGTTCAAGGGCGTGGTCGGGCTCGTACTGATCCTGGCCGCCAACAGGTTCGCCCACTTGCTGGGCGAGCGGGGGGTGTATTCGAAGTCATGAGTTCTCCGAAGCGTCCCGCTTGGGAAGAGCAGCCGACCGCCGCCGGGCTGGCCGCCAAGGGCGCGAGCATCGTGGTGATCGCGCTGCTGATCCTGTTCCCGCTGTATGCGATCGCCTTGACGAGCCTGTCGAGCGGCGAGACCGTGAACCGCGTGGGCGGGCTGGTGATCTGGCCGGGCGACGGGATCACGTTCAGCGCGTACGAGCAGATGTTCCGCAACCCGGTGGTGCTGCGGTCCCTTGTGGTCTCACTGGGGATCACGGCGGTCGGGACGGTCATCAGCGTGGTCGTCTCGGTCCTCGGCGCGTACTCGCTGTCGCGGCCGGGATCGTTCGGGCACAAGACGATCCTGTTCTCGGTGCTGCTGATGTTCGTGATCTTCCCGGGCCTCATCCCCGTGTACCTGTGGGTCAGTGCGATCGGGCTGCGCGACAACTACCTGGCGGTCATCCTGCCGATGGCGGTGTCCGCGTTCAACGTCGTGGTGCTGCGGGCGTTCTTCATGAGCATCCCGCAGGAGCTGTTCGACTCGGCGCGGATCGACGGCGCCGGGGAGTTCCGGGTGCTGTGGCAGATCGTGGCGCCGCTGTCGAAGGCGGTGATCGCCGTGGTCACGCTGTTCTACGCGGTCGCGTACTGGAACAACTGGTTCAACGCGTTCCTGTACCTGGACGACACCGCGAAGTGGCCGCTCGCGCTGGTGCTGCGCACGTACGTGGTGGAGTCGGCGCCGCTCCCGCAGGCCTCGGGCCTGCAGGACGCGCCGCCGACGCTGGCGGTGAAGATGGCGATCGTGATGATCGCGATCGTCCCGGCGCTGGTCATCTACCCGTTCGTGCAGAAGCACTTCAAGAAGGGCGTCATCATCGGCGCCGTCAAGGGCTAGGGGGTGCTGGCGCACCCCCTAGGGCAGCAGCTCCTTGATCAGGCCTTCGACGCGGGCCCTGATCTCGTCGCGGATGGCCCGGACGGGCGCGATGCCCTGCCCGGCCGGGTCGTCCAGCGTCCAGTCGAGGTAGCGCTTCCCGGGGAAGACGGGGCAGACGTCGCCGCAGCCCATGGTGATGCACACGTCGGAGGCCTCGACGGCGTCGACGGTGAGGACCTTCGGGCGCTGCGCGGCGATGTCGATGCCGACCTCCCGCATGGCCTCGACGGCGACCGGGTTGACGCTCTCGGCGGGGGCGGACCCGGCGGATCGGACCTCGATGCGGCCCTCCGAGAGGTGGGCGAGCCACCCGGCGGCCATCTGGGAGCGCCCGGCGTTGTGGACGCAGACGAAGAGCACGGACGGCTTGTCAGACATTGGCGGTGTTCCTTTGCGTTGCGGCGGTGAAGAAGCGGCGGGCCCACAGGCTGACGTAGACGAGGCCGACGAGCACGGGGACCTCGATGAGCGGGCCGACCACCCCGGCCAGGGCCTGGCCGGAGGCGGCACCGAACGTGGCGATGGCGACCGCGATGGCGAGTTCGAAGTTGTTGCCCGCGGCGGTGAACGCGAGCGTCGTCGTGCGTTCGTAGCCCAGGCCGATGCCCCTGCCGAGGGCGAAGGACCCGGCCCACATGAGCGCGAAGTAGACGAGCAGCGGTACCGCGATCCGGGCGGCGTCAAGCGGCCTCGCAATGATCGCCTCGCCTTGCAGCGCGAAGAGGACCACGATGGTGAACAGCAGGCCGTAGAGCGCGAACGGGCCGATCCGCGGCAGGAACCGGTCCTCGTACCAGGCGCGGCCCTTGCGGCGTTCGCCGAGCGTGCGGGTCAGGTACCCGGCCGCGAGCGGCACGCCGAGGAAGACGGCGACGTTGAGCGCGATCTCCCAGCCGGAGACGTCGAGGCCGGTGGCGTCGAGGCCGAGCCAGCGCGGGAGGGCGTCGAGGTAGAACCAGCCGAGGCCGCCGAAGGCCAGAACCTGGAACACCGAGTTGAGCGCGACCAGGACGGCGGCGGCTTCGCGGTCGCCGCACGCGAGGTCGTTCCAGATGACGACCATGGCGATGCAGCGGGCGAGGCCGACGATGATGAGGCCGGTGCGGAACTCGGGCAGGTCGGGCAGGAAGACCCAGGCGAGGGCGAACATGAGCGCGGGGCCGACGAGCCAGTTGAGGACCAGCGAGGAGACGAGCAGGCGCTTGTCGCCGGTGACGGAGTCGAGCCGGTCGTAGCGGACCTTCGCCAGGACCGGGTACATCATGACGAGCAGCCCGGCCGCGATCGGCAGGGAGATCCCGCCGATCTGGACCGCGTTGAGCGCCTTACCGACGGCGGGCGCGAACTGCCCGAGGGCGATCCCGGCGAGCATGGCCGCGCCGATCCAGACGGGCAGGTACCGGTCGAGGGTCGAGAGGCGCACGGGGCTCATGCGGCGGCCGGGGCGGCGAGGAGGCCCGAGAGCAGGTCGAGGGCGGTGCGTTCGGCGCGGTAGTAGACCCAGGTGCCGCGGCGTTCGGCCGTGACGAGGCCGGTGTCCTTGAGCACTTTGAGGTGGTGGGAGATGGTGGGCGCGGTGAGGTCGAACGCGTCGGTCAGGTCGCACACGCAGACCTCGCCGCCCGCGTGGGAGGCGATGAGCGAGAGCAGCCGCAGCCGCACCGGGTCGCCGAGGGCTTTGAAGGACGGGGCGAGCCGCTCGGCCTGGTCGGCGTTGAGCGGTTCGCTCACGAGGGGCACGCGGCAGTCGTCCAGATCGCCGCGCATGGCGAGGTGAACAGGTTGCTTCGACATGCGCCTATTTTGGCAGACGTCTAATCAAGCGGCCAGTCGGGTAGCGAAAGGGCCCCGCACCGATGCGATGCGGGGCCCTTTCGGCGGTCGTCAGGCGGCGAGGCCTGCCAGAGCGATCGTGTGGCCGGTGTGCTGGACCTTGGCGCTGAGGTAGCGCACGTTGCTGTCGGTCGCGAACACGCCCGTAGGGACCGTGGCGGTCACGTCGGCGCCGAGGTCGCGGAGCTGGCGGGCCTTGTCCGGGTTGTTGGTCAGGAGCTCGAACGGGCCGGTGCCGAGCGCTTCGAGCATCTGGGCGGCGGCGGTGTAGTCGCGGCCGTCCTCGGGCAGGCCCAGGGCGGCGTTGGCCTCGTAGGTGTCGAGGCCGTCGTCCTGCAGGGCGTAGGCGTCGAGCTTGTTGTACAGGCCGATGCCGCGGCCTTCCTGCCGCAGGTAGAGGAGGACGCCGCCGCGCTCGCTGATGCGCTCGGCGGCCTCGCGCAGCTGGGGGCCGCAGTCGCAGCGGGCGGAGCCGAAGACGTCGCCGGTGAGGCACTCGGAGTGGAGCCGCACGAGCGGCGCGTCGCCGGGGGCGGGGTGGCCGAAGACCATCGCGACGTGCTCCTGGCCGTCGGCGAGGCCCTTGAAGGTGACGGCTTCGGCGGTGGTCTGGTAGCCGTCGGCGAAGGTCAGCGGGATGGTGACGCGGGTGCGGACCGCGGCGGTCGCGTGAACGTGTTCCATGTCGTCTCCGATACTCCTGGCGTTTCAAATTTGAACCGCCTCGACTAAGGTACAGTTGAGTTCAAATTTGAACAAGGAGGTAGGCTGGAGGCATGGGTCACACCAATTGGTTGAACGACGAGGAGATGCGAGCGTGGATCGCGTTCGTGTCCTCGGCGACGCTCGTGGACCGCGAGCTCGACCAGCAGCTCAAGGAGGACATGGGTCTCTCGCACCTCCAGTACCAGATCCTCATGGCCCTGAACGGCGCCGAGGCGGGCGCGATGCGCATGACCGAGCTGGCCGAGCGGCTCATCAACTCCAAGAGCGGCCTGACCTACCAGATCGGGCAGATGGAGAAGGCCGGGCTCGTCACCCGCCGCCAGTGCGAGTGGAGCAAGAGCGGGGTCCTCGCCGAGATCACCCCCGAGGGCCGCGCGACGCTCGAACGCGCCGCCCCAGGGCACGTCGAGGCCGTGCGCGAGATCCTCATCGACGTGCTCACGCCCGAGGAACGCCAAGCCCTCGCCAGCGGCCTCGGCCGGGTCCGCGACCGCATCGCCGAACGCAAGCAGGGCGGCACCTGCTGGTAGCAGCGGGGCGGGCGATCCTTAAGCGGCGCAGTTGAACGAAAGGGACAAGTCTCGGGAACCCTAGTGGACCAAGACTTTTCATAGAATCACGGGTGGAAACGAACGCCCGGCACGCGTCCGCGCGGGCCGGGTTCACTTCAGCTGGAAGGCATCCAGTATGAGACCGTCCACCCGCCATCTGACCGCCGCCGCATCGGCGGCGGTCCTCGCGATCACCCTCCTTGCGGCCGCCCCGGCGTCCGCGGGCCCCTCGCACCACGGCATCGACTGGCAGCCGTGCCCCGACGTGGACCCGGCCGAAGCAGTCGACTGCGCCCAAATCTCCGTCCCCCTCGACTACGACCGCCCCTGGGGCGAGAAGATCGAGATCGGCCTCGCCCGCAGGCAGGCCGCGAACCCGGACGAGAAGATCGGCACGATCCTCATGGACCCCGGCGGGCCCGGCGGCTCAGGCGTCGACGCCGTCAAGGGCTTCAACCCGCTCACCGGGGAGGCCGCCGAGCGCTTCGACCTCGTCGGCTTCGACCCGCGCGGCGTCAACACCAGCACGCGGGTGCTCTGCGGCGCTGAGGCACTGGACGCGGTGAACGCCGTGGGCATCCCGACCGACCAGGAGTCCTTCGAAGCGCTCGAAGCCGCCAACGCGGCCCTCACCGAGGACTGCCGCGAACGCACCGGGAAGCTCTTCGACCACGTCTCGAACCTCGAGACCGTGGAGGACATGGAGCGCATCCGCCGCGCGCTCGGCGAGGGCAAGCTCAACTTCCTCGGCTACTCGTACGGGACCCTCATGGGCCAGCAGTACGCCGAGCAGTACCCGCGCCGCGTCCGCACGATGGTCCTCGACGGGAACATGGACCACAGCCTGGAGTCCGCATGGGACTTCATGAGTACGGAGACCGAAGCGGTCGAGGAGAACTTCACCGCGTTCGCCGACTGGTGCGAGGCCGAGGCCGAGTGCGCGCTCCACGGCGAGGACGTCGAGACCGTCCACGCCGAGCTCAAGGCGCGCGCCCGCGAGGGGACGCTCACCGACCCGTACTTCGGCGAGCCGATCGACTTCTTCGTCCTCACGGAGGGCTTCACGTTCACCGCCAACTTCCCGCAGTTCTGGCCCGGCCTCGCCGCCGAGTACGAGGCGATGCTGAACGGCGAGATCCTGCCCGAACCCTCGGCGCTCCAGGAGGAAGAGGAGTTCGAGAACCTCTACTACCCGGCATGGTGCCAGGACTTCGGGTTCGCGATCGAGGACTACGCCGAGTTCGAAGACCTGCTCGGCGGGCTCGCCGAGGAGTACCCGAACGTCGAGTGGACGCCGTACAACTCGAACGCGCTCGCGTGCGTCGGCTCCGGTATCGAGCAGAGCAACGAGCGGGAGGAGCTGGACGTCGACCACGCGCCGCCGATCGTCTTCATCGGCAACGAGCACGACTTCGCGACGGTCTACGACTGGTCCCTGACCTCCTCGGAGCAGGCCGACGGGCACCTCATCACCTATGAGGGGTACTGGCACACCGTCTACGGCGGGATCTCGGAGTGCATCGACGAGTCCGTGAACGCGTACTTCGTGGACAGGACCGTCCCGGAGGAGGGCCTGAGCTGCCCGAACCTGGACTTCCCGGGGGTCGGGGCGCTCTCCGGGCCCCGGATGCCGCGCACCGGTCCCTACTAGGGCATGAATACAGCGGCGGGGGGGGGGGGGGGTGGTTGGGCGCGTTTTTCTTTCTCCCCCTTTGAGCCGCGGGAGAACCCTCCCCCCCCCCGCCCGCCCCTTGAAATCC